>CALJTZ010000154.1 GCA_937975655.1 uncultured Synechococcus sp.
GCAGCGCAGCTTGGCCACCTGTCGGGGGCTCTGGCCAGCGGCCAGCTGCTTGAGAGCCGCGCGGTAATGCCTGGCGACTTCTTGAGGAGCCTGCACCGTGAGGCAGTCCGCATCCGTTGCGGGCACAGGGGCCGGGGTCGCCAGCGGCTGGCGGCAGCCCGCGCTGAGCGCCACAAGCGTGGTGGCCACCAGGATGAGCGGCCTTCGTTTCATGGCTGGCGTTCGCGGCTTGGCCCCAGCAGATGGGCGTAGCCCAGCGCTCCTGAAGGGGATCCCAGCCATCCCATGGGGAGCAGATCTGGGCGTGTGGCGAATAACTGCCGAATCTTTCGGCCAATCTCAGGCTCGATTGACTCGTATTCCAAGAAATAGGTGATGTTATTGATCTTGCCCAGTTGCTTCTTGTCTTTGGCATCGCTGGGGTCAAACCAGCGGGATTGCTTGGAGTTCAAGTTGCGTCTGATCTCTCCATCTCCGAGGATTTCTTTGTTGATCGAGTGTGCAATCGCGGCACTTAATGGTTTCGCCTGCTCTAGGCCCAGGCGTTGGGCATGGGCGATAAAGGGTGTGGTGAGGCTGGCTTTCCAGACCGCTTCTGAATACTCGCGGCCATTGGCGAAGCGTTGTTGCTCATTCGTGGCGAAGAATGGAAAGTAGTTCCAGTGCACCGTGCGATTGCGTTCTGTCTTCACGCCTTGCTGAAACACGGCGAGGCTGTCGATCGCCTTCTGGCGATAGCTGGTTTGCCCAGTGAGCTGGGCCAGGTTCAGCCAGGTGGAGGACACCATGTGCACGTGATTGGTGGCTTCCAGGCTGTTGGTGATTGGCCGTCGATACCAGTAGAGGGGGCGATCGCTGCCAGGCACGCGCATGCCTGGCACGGGTTTCCAGTCGGCGTCGAAATCATTGATTGCCGCACGGCTGGCGGCAATGTACCGCTGCGCGTCAGCGCCATAGCGGGCTGTGAGGTGTGGGTTTTCCTGCATCAGTCGCGCGAATTCCGTGGCGGGATACACGATCCGTGCGGCGTGGGTGATGTGGCCCACCAGGAATGGCTTGCCCTTGTGGTTGCTGCGCTTCTCTTCGCTGATGTTGATGGAGCTCCAGCCGTGGGTGCTGCGTTGGCGCAGAGCATCCTGAAAGCCGGTCACGCTGTCGCGGCGTAACAGGATCTGATCAAAGGCTTGGCGAAAGAGATCGAGAAAGCGGGTTTCGCCGGTGTTGCGATAGGCCACCACGGCCGTCTCCAGGAGATAGGCCGCAGGCCAGGCCAGGCCGGCATCACGTCGGTCGCCGAGCCGGATGTCATCGGCGATCACCAGCTGGAGTTGTTGCTGCAGATAGTCGTGCAGCACATTGGGGAGCAGAGCCTCACGCACCACCTGGGCGTAGAGATCGCCTGAGTTGCGTTGGCCTGCTGCAGGCGGCACCAGGCAGCCCAGATGGGGGATCGAAGCAATCGCCCGGCCTTGCTGGAGAGCCTCGAGTGCGCCCCGGTAGCTGGCGTAGGCCCTTCCGGGGCTCAGGGCCTGTTGGCAGCTCTGGGGGCTTTCGGCGCGTACCACGCCGCGACTGATCCTCGGAAATAGGGATTCGCGCTGTTTGGGTAGGTAGGTGTACTCCCCTGTGCAACCTGTCAGGCAGAGGGCCGTGATGCAGGCGGCCAGGTAGCGCTGGCCTGCAGGTCTGGCGGTCCGCATCCGGTCAGTCGCCTGGCTGGAGAAAGTAGGCGTAGCCGATCATGCCGGCCGCAGATCCCAGCCAACCACCGGGAAACAGATCGGGCCGGCTGGCCACCAGGTTTTCCAGGGTGTCCGCCAGTCTGGGCTCCACGGCGCTGTAGGGGAGGATGCCCATCAGAGTTTGCAGCATGCCGATCTTGTCGCGATCCTGATCGGGCAGCAGGCAGCGCGTGTTGTTGGGGTTGATCGTGGCACGAATGCAGCTGGTGCTCAGGATTGCGCTGTTCCAGGTGGTGGCAATCTGGCTGATCAGCCCCTGTGGCACTGGGTAGCCCTGTTGATAGGCCTCCAGCAGGAAAGGCACCGTGAGGGTAGCTTTCCAGACGGGTTCACCTTGCTCCTGTTGGATGAAATAGGGTGAGGCCTTGTCGAGGGTGAAGAAGGGATAGTAGCTCCAGCTCAGGGTGTCTTCGGGCTGATTGCGCACGCCCTGGAGGAAGGTTGTGATCAGAGCTTCAACCCGTTGTTTGTACTTTGAATCGCCAGTGAGTTTGGCAAGATTCAGCCAGCTGCGGCCCACCAGATGAATGCGGTTGCTGGCCTCCGGCTCTCCGAGGGGTGGCCGTAGAAACCAGGAATCTCCAGTTGTTGTGTTGAGTGGCTGCCATTCCGGATCAAATTCATCCAGTACTGCCACGCTGATGGCGGTGTAGTGATCGGCTTTGCTCCGGAAGCGTTGTGGCGCCGGTGTTTGCTGCACCAGCAGGGCAAACTGCGTGGCCGGATACACAATTCGGCCGTTGTGGGTAACGAGGTTGATCCAGCGGTTTCCGTCCACCTTGCTGGATCCCCAGCCCTGGCGTATGGCACCGCGGAAATCATCCCGGCGGCCGAGCACCACATCGCGGCGTTCCAGAACCTTGTCGAAGTAGGTCACGAACAGCTCGAGAAAGCGCTGATCCCCCGTGCGTTGATAGGCGAGCAGCGCCGCCTCGCTCAGATACACCCCGCCCCAGGCCAGGTTCTGGTAGCGCTTCAGGCCCAGTTGCTGATCGTTGCGGATCACCGCGTTGAAGCCGCGGGCCAGGGCATCGCGCAGCACCTCCCGGTTGAATCCCTGGCGGATCATCAGGCGATAGCCCTGCTGTGGGCTCAGCTCCGCCAGATCGCTGGGCCGTCCGGCGAAGCAGGGGAATTCAGGGATGGTGGCCGGTCGGCGGCCTTGCTGCAGGCTGCGCAGGGTGGCCGACCAGGCTTGGTCGGCCCGCCCGCCCGCCCGCGCATCGGCGCAGAAACCCGTTCCCAGGGGCTTGCCGATGGCGCTGGCCTGGGTTGCCAGCGCTAACAGCAAGGCCATCACGCTGCTCCCCAGCAGCTGCAGTGGTGTTCGCGAGGCGGGCGGGTTCAAGCGCTGCAAACGTTGTGGACCCCACGCCCATGCTGCACAAAGCCATCCATGGCCTTGCTGGCAAAGTCCGCCGGGTCCGTGGGGAGATGGGCTATGGCCCAGCCTATGCAGCACAGCAGGTTGCGGCAGCAGCTTCTGCAGTGGTGGGAGCTGCATGGGCGCCGCCGCATCGAGCAGAAGCCTTGGATGTTCACGCCCGATGGCCGCTGGCCGGGGCTGGCGGAGCCGCTTGAGCCTCTGGCGATCTGGGTGGCCGAGGTGATGCTGCAGCAAACCCAGCTGCAGGTGGTGCTGCCCTATTGGCAGCGCTGGATGGCGCGATTCCCCAGCCTGGAGGCCCTGGCGGCGGCCGAGGAGCACGACGTGCTGCTGCTCTGGCAGGGCCTCGGCTACTACTCCCGTGCCCGGCGTTTGCACCAGGGGGCGCGCCAGATGCTGACCCAACCTTGGCCGCAGGATCTGGAAGGCTGGCTGGCGCTGCCCGGCATCGGCCGCAGTACCGCCGGCAGCATCCTCTCCTCGGCTTTTGATCTGCCCTTCGCCATCCTCGATGGCAACGTGAAGCGGGTGCTGGCGCGCCTGATCGCGAGCCCCAGGCCGCCGGCGCGGGAGCTTGCCGGCTTCTGGCGGCTGAGTGAGGCACTACTTGATCCTCAGCGGCCCCGGGCCTTCAACCAGGCCCTGATGGATCTTGGCGCCACGGTTTGCACCCCCCGCAATCCCCGCTGCGGCGAATGTCCCTGGCTGGAGCACTGCGCTGCCTACGCTGCCGGCGATCCGGCCCGATACCCCGTGAAGGACGCCAGCAAGCCCCTGCCCTTTCAGGTGATCGGCGTGGGTGTGGTGCTCAACGGCGCCGGCCAGGTGCTGATCGACCAACGGCTCAACGAGGGGCTGCTGGGGGGGCTCTGGGAATTCCCCGGCGGTAAGCAGGAACCGGGAGAGGCGATCGAAGCCACCATCGCCCGCGAGCTGATGGAGGAGCTGGCGATCACGGTGGAGGTGGGCGAGGAGCTGATCAGCCTGGAGCACGCCTACAGCCACAAGCGCCTGCGCTTTGTGGTGCATCTCTGCCAGTGGCAATCGGGCGAACCGGAGCCCCTGGCCTGCCAGCAGGTGCAGTGGGTGGAGCCGGCTCAGCTGAGCCACTTCCCCTTCCCGGCCGCCAATGCCCGCATCATTGCGGCGCTGCTGGAGCGGCTGGGACTGCAGGCCCCTCAGGCGCCCCAGGTGATCTGCCTGGGGGAAGCCCTGGTGGACCGGCTTGGCCCCCTGGGGGGCGATCCGGCCACAGCCCCCGCGGAGCTGCTCGACGATCGCCTCGGGGGAGCGCCCGCCAACGTGGCCTGTGCCCTCGCGCGCTTGGGGACGCCCACGGCCTTTGTGGGTCGTCTGGGTGCAGACGCCATCGGCGAGGCCTTCGTGGAGCTGCTCACGGCCCGGGGCGTGGACCTCTCCGCCCTGCAGCGCGACGCCGCCCGGCCCAGCCGCATCGTGCTGGTGCACCGGGATGCCACGGGCGAGCGCAGCTTCGGTGGTTTTGCCGGCGATCAGGGGCTTGGTTTTGCCGACCAAGCCCTGGATCTGGGGCCGCTGGAGCAGGCCCTGCCGCCCCTGCTCACGGGCGCCCAGTGGCTGCAGATCGGCAGCATCCCCCTGGCCAGCCCCACCGCGGCGCAGGCTCTGCACCGGGCCGCCGCGCTGGCCCTGGCCCATGGCGTGGCGGTGGCCCTGGATGTGAACTGGCGCCCCACGTTCTGGGATCTGGCCGCCACAACCGCTTCCGGACCGCCGGTCGCGGCTGTGGCGGCGATGCGGCCGCTGCTGGACCAGGCCGCCCTGCTGAAGCTGGCGGCTGAGGAGGCCCAGTGGCTGTTCGGGAGCTGCGATCCTGCCGCGATCCGCGCGGGTCTGCCCCAGCGGCCGGCGGTGGTGATCACCGATGGCGGCCAGCAGCTGGCCTGGTGTTTTGGATCTCACAGCGGTTCGATGCCGGCCTTCGCCGTGGAGGTGGTGGACAGCACCGGCGCCGGAGATGCCTTCCTGGCGGGTTTGTTGCACCGGCTCTGCGCCGAGCCGGATCTGCTCAGGGCCAATGGCGATGGCGCCATCGCCGACCGGCTCACCGCGGCCATCCGCTTCGCCAGCGCTTGCGGTGCCCTGGTGTGCCAGGGAGCGGGGGGCATCGATCCCCAGCCGGCTGCGGAGCAGGTGGAGGCGTTTGTGCGGTCCACTGCCGCCGCGGATCCCCCGGCGGCAGTGCGCCGTTAAGCGCCAGGCTCGATCAGGGCCAGCCGCCCCGCCTGTGGGTCGGCGGCCTCGGTGAGCCGCAGTTCCACCCGCCAGGCCCCTTCGGGCACAAAGCTCAGG
>CALJTZ010000155.1 GCA_937975655.1 uncultured Synechococcus sp.
CTCACCCCCATTCTCGCGGCGGTGCACCGTGGCCAGGATCACGCGCTGCTGGTCGAAATCGAGGCCGGGCAGTTCGAACGGCGGCGCCTTCTCCGCCATCAGCAGCAGCGCGTCGATCACGGTGTTGCCGGTGATGCACACCTCCCCCACCACGCCAGAGGCGCGGCAGTTCGCCGCTGACACCTCAGTAGGGGCAAAGTGCAGCTGCGCCAGCTGGGAAATCAGACGCCGATTGGCTTCCTCCGGGTAGGGATCCATGATGTTGTCGGTGCGAAGGCCCGCCTCCACGTGGCCCACAGGGATCTGGGCATAGAAGGCGGCCAGGGCCGAGGCGAAGGCGGTGGTCGTATCGCCTTGCACGAGCACCAGATCCGGCTTGTGCTGCTCGAACTCCGCCTGCAACCCCTGCAGCGCACCACAGGTGATGTGGGTGAGAGTCTGCTTGGGGGCCATGAGGGCCAGATCGTGGTCGGCCCGAAGGCCGAACAGCTCCATCACCTGGGCCACCATCTCCCGGTGCTGACCGGTGAGCACCACGCGGGTGTTGAAGTCGTTGGCCTGCTGGAAGGCCTGAATCACCGGCGCCAACTTGATCGCCTCGGGCCGGGTACCCAGCACGATGCAGACGTTATGGGGCGTGGTCACGACAGTGCTGCATCCAGCCGGATCCTAAAGATGCCTCTCGCGTTGCAGACACAGGTGGGCCTGTCCCCGCAATGCTGAGGGACGTAGTTCGCCAGCGGCGACCATGGCCAGTCCCGATGCGCTGTTTCCCCCTGGCCTGTTTCCCCCCACAACGCCAGCGGTGATTCCGGCAGTAGCGCCGGTACAGGCCCCGGCCGATGGCGCCATGCCCTCCAACCTGGAGGGCCTCGTGCGCCTGGCCCAGCAGCAGAACTACTCCGACGTGCATCTGGGCGTGGGCGAAGAGCCGCGCTACCGGGCCCGTGGCGACATGCTGCGCACCGGCTGGCCGGTGACCGACAGCGCCACCTTCCACGCCTGGCTCAAGGAGATGCTGTCCCCCAGCCAGATCGACCACTTCCTGAAGACCAAGGATTTCGATGGCTCCCACGCGTTTCCGTTCGTGCGGGTGCGCATCAACCTGATGGACTCGCTGCGGGGGCCAGCGATGGTGCTGCGGCTGATCCCCCAGACGATCGCCAGCCTCGACGAGCTGCGGCTGCCGGCCGTGCTGCGGGACCTGTGTGAACGCCCCAAGGGCCTGGTGCTGGTGACCGGCCCCACCGGCTCGGGCAAGAGCACCACCCTCGCCGCCATGATCGACTGGATCAACACCACCATGCAACGTCACATCCTCACGATTGAGGATCCCGTTGAATTCGTGCACCAGAGCCGGGAGTCGTTGATCCGCCACCGCGAGGTGGGGCAACACACCCGCCAGTTCCACACCGCCCTGCGGGCGGCCCTGCGGGAAGACCCCGACGTGATCCTGATCGGTGAGATCCGCGACCAGGACACTCTGGCCACAGCCCTGGAGGCCTCACAAACGGGTCACCTGGTGTTCGGCACCCTGCACACCAACTCAGCCGTGCGCACGGTGGAGCGCATCCTCGGGATGTTCCCCCCCGCCGAGCAGCCGCCGGTGCGGCGGGCAGTGGCCGAGTCGTTGCTGGGGGTGATCGCCCAGGGGCTGCTCAAAACAACGGACGGCAAACGGGCCGCGTTCCACGACATCCTGATCAACACAGATGCCTGCCGCGATTACATCCAGCGGGGCGAACTCGAGGAAATCGAGCAGATCATGGAACGCAGCGGCTTCGATGGCATGCAGACCGCCAACCAGGCCCTACTGCAGCTGGTGGAGGAGGGCCGCGTCAGCGCCGGTGATGCCATCGCCCAGAGCCTCAAGCCGAACGAATTGGCCCAGGCCCTTCGGGGCAAGACCTGAGGGCAGGTTCGCCTGGGATCAGTGGGCCGCGCTGAGGTCACCGAACAGACGCACCACCAGCAGCACTCCGAGTCCGACGGACAGACCCAACATGGCCATCCGGCCGTTCCAGATCTCAGCCTGAGGGGTGAATCCCCGCTTCCACTGGTTGATCTCGTCGGGCCCGGCCTCGACCGTGTCCCGGGATTGGGCGGTGGCCATCGCAACTGCCTTTGAATCTCAGGAGCCTAGGGGGATCAGAAGGGCGCCTGAGGCCCATAGAGCAGAACTGCCTCCTCGAGGGCCAGGCGCGGTGCCACCGCCAGCCGACCATCGCTGCGGCCGCCAGCCAGCAGCCGCTGCTCCGCCGCCACGCCGATCATGGCGGCGTTGTCGGTGCAGTAGGCCAGCGGGGCCACCCGCCACTCCAGGCCCAACGCCGCACAGCGCTGCGCCATGCACTCCCGCAGCCGCCGATTGGCCGCCACACCCCCCACCATCACCAGGGTGCCGAGGCCCTGTTCACGGGCACAGCGGGTGGTGCGCTCCACCAGCACATCCGCCACCACCTGCTCAAAGCTGGCGGCCACATCCGCCAGGGGAAAGGGTGCCGTGCCGCCCGGGCCACCCGCGGCCTGCTCCTCAGCCCTGAGCTGTGTCACCAGGCGCAGCACAGCTGTTTTCAGACCACTGAAACTGAAGTCGTAGGGATGAAAGCCTCCTTCGGGCCGCGACACACGCCCCTTGGGCAGTGGGAACCGCCGGGCATCGCCCCCCGCTGCCGCCGCCTGAATCGCAGGCCCGCCGGGATAGCCGAGCTGCAACAGCCGAGCCACCTTGTCGAAGGCCTCGCCAGCGGCATCATCCCGACTGCGGGCCAGGCGCCGGTAGGCCCCAGGACCATCCACCCGGATCATCTCGGTGTGGCCGCCACTCACCAACAACACCAGG
>CALJTZ010000156.1 GCA_937975655.1 uncultured Synechococcus sp.
TCGCGGTTGCGCAGATCCGCTAGGGCATCGTCGCTGAGGCCTTCCACGGCCGTGCCATTCAGCCAGTAACTGCCGCTGCTGGGCCGGTCGAGGCAACCAAGGATGTTCATGGCCGTGCTCTTGCCGGAGCCGGAGGTGCCCATCACCGCCAGATATTCCCCTCGCTGCACGGTCATGCAGAGATCATCGAGGGCGGCCACGGCCGTGTCTCCCTGGCCGTACACCTTGCGCACGTGCTTCAGTTCGGCCACTACGGGGCCGAGGGTTTCACTGGACCTAGCCAGGGTGGGCATCAGCCCACCGGCAGGCTGCCGGCTGCCGCGAGGGCCTTCTGCAGCATGGGTGTGCCGGCAACGGCACCACTGGCCCAATTGAACAGGGGGTTGGAGAGGATGCCGCCCACGGCGGTGATCACCACGCAGGAGATCAGGGCGGCCCGCAGGGGTTGCAGGCCAGCGACGCTCCAGCTCAAGGCGGGATAGTTCTTCACCACATCGGAGGCCTCCTGGGGCTCCTTCACCACCATCATCTTGATCACGGAGATGTAGTAGTAAATCGAGATCACGGAGGTGAGTAGGCCCACCACCACCAGTAGGTATTGGTGATCGGCCCAGCCGGCGAAGAAGAGGTAGATCTTGCCGAAGAAGCCCAGCATTGGGGGAATGCCGCCGAGGGACAGCAGGCACAGGCTGAGGCCCAGGGTGATCAGTGGATCCTTCTGGTAGAGGCCGGCGTAATCACTGATGCGGTCGGAGCCGGTGCGCAGGGAGAAGAGGATGATGCAGGCGAAGGCTCCCAGGTTCATGAACAGGTAGGCCGCCATGTAGAGCACCATCGCGGAGTAGCCGTCTTCGGTGCCGCACACCAGGCCGATCATCACGAAGCCGGCCTGGCCGATGGAGCTGTAGGCCAGCATCCGCTTCATGGAGGTCTGGGCCAGGGCCACCACGTTGCCCAGCACCATGCTCAGGATGGCCAGCACGGTGAACAGCAGTTTCCACTGGGCTTCAAAGGGTTCAAAGCAGCCCACCAGGATGCGCAGAGCCAGGGCGAAACCCGCCGCCTTGGAACCCACCGAGAGGAACGCCACCACCGGAGTGGGCGATCCCTCGTAGACGTCCGGAGTCCACTGGTGGAAGGGAACGGCGGCAATCTTGAAGGCCACTGTGGCCAGCACGAACACCAGCGCCAGCGCCGCCACCGGCGTGGTGCTGGTCTGCAGGGCCAGTCCCACCGCTTCAAGGCTGGTCTCACCGCCGGTGAGGCCGTAGAGGAGGGAGGCTCCATAGAGGAAGACAGCCGCTGCGGCGGAACCCACCAGGAGATATTTGAGCGCTGCCTCAGAACTGCGGGCATCCCGCTTCATGTAGCCCGAGAGCAGGTAGCTGGCCACCGAGAGGGTTTCCAGCGACACGAAGATGCTCACCAGATCGGTGGAGCCGCACAGGAGCATCGCCCCGAGCGTGGCGGCCAGCAGGATCGCGGTGTATTCCCCCACCGGCGTGCCGGCTTGCTCCACGTAGCGCCAGCTGATCAGCAGCGACAGCAGCGTGGACGCCGCCACGACGGCCCGGAAGGCGATGGCGAGGTTGTCCGCCAGGAACGAGCCCAGAAACGAGGGCATCAGGGGCGCTGCATCCCATTGCAGCGCCAACAACACCAGGGCCGTGCCCAGCCCCAGATACGACAGCACTGGAACCCACTTGCTGGCCACCTTTTCGCCGGCCAGATCCACCAGCAGGCAGGCCACCATCGCCAGCAGCACCGCGCCCTCAGGGGCGATCGCTCCAGCGTTCAGCTGCAGAGAGGTGATGGGGCCCAGGGGGCTAGCGGGGTCGATGGCGGAAGCAGCGGCCGCCAGGAGAGACATCACAGCTGGGAAGGGGCACCCGTTGAGGCGGACTTTAGCCGCGCTGGCGTTTGGGTTTGGTCGCCTTCCGCCCCAGGTGGGTCGCCAGGCTGGGTCGCCGGTGCGATAAAGAGGGAAGCGGTTTTACGCCTGCCTGTGGCGCACACGCTGGTCATCGTCGAGAGCCCCACGAAGGCCCGCACCATCCGCGGGTTCCTTCCGAAGGACTTCAAGGTGGAAGCCTCCATGGGGCACGTGCGCGACCTGCCCAACAACGCCAGCGAGATCCCCGCTGCCCACAAGGGCGAGAAGTGGGCCAACCTCGGCGTCAACACCGCCAACAACTTCGAGCCCCTCTACGTGGTGCCGAAGGACAAGAAAAAGGTGGTGAAGGAACTCAAGGACGCCCTCAAGGGCGCCGACCAGCTGCTGCTGGCCACGGACGAAGATCGGGAGGGAGAAAGCATTAGCTGGCACCTGCTGCAGCTGCTGAACCCGAAGGTGCCGGTGAAGCGCATGGTGTTCCACGAGATCACCAAGGAGGCCATCGGCCGCGCCCTGGAGCAGACCCGCGAGCTCGACATGGAGCTGGTGCACGCCCAGGAAACCCGTCGGATCCTGGATCGCCTGGTGGGCTACACCCTCTCGCCGCTGCTGTGGAAAAAGGTGGCCTGGGGCCTCTCCGCCGGCCGCGTGCAGTCGGTGGCGGTGCGCCTGCTGGTGCAGCGGGAGCGGGCCCGGCGGGCCTTCAGAAGCGGCAGTTACTGGGATCTCAAGGCCCAGCTGCAACAGGGGGGCAGCGCCTTCGACGCCAAGCTCACCCACCTCAAGGGCGAGCGCATCGCCGGCGGTTCCGACTTCGACGAGAGCACCGGAGCCCTCAAGGCCGGCAGCAAGGTGAAGCTGCTCAGTGAGTCCGAGGCCAAAGCCCTGCAGGCCCAGGTGCAGGCCGCCCCCTGGACCGTGGCGGAGGTGGAGGAGAAGCCCACCGTGCGCAAGCCGGTGCCCCCATTCACCACCAGCACCCTGCAGCAGGAGGCCAACCGCAAGCTGCGGCTCTCGGCCCGGGAAACCATGCGCACGGCCCAGGGGCTCTACGAGCGCGGCTTCATCACCTACATGCGCACCGACTCGGTGCACCTCAGTGATCAGGCCATCAACGCCGCCCGCAGCTGCGTGGCGGAGAAGTACGGCAAGGACTACCTGAGCCCCTCGCCGCGCCAGTTTTCCACCAAGGCTCGCAATGCCCAGGAGGCCCACGAGGCCATCCGCCCCGCCGGTGAGAGCTTCCGCACCCCCAATGAGACGGGCCTCAAGGAGAAGGATCTGGCCCTCTACGAGCTGATCTGGAAGCGCACCGTGGCCAGCCAGATGGCGGATGCCCGGCTCACCATGCTCTCCGTGGAGCTCAAGAGCGGCGACGCCAGCTTCCGCGCCTCGGGCAAGCGCATCGACTTTGCCGGCTTCTTCCGCGCCTACGTGGAGGGCTCCGATGATCCCGATGCCGCCCTCGAGGGTCAGGAGGTGCTGCTGCCGGCCCTCAAGGTGGGTGACAGCCCGGCCTGCAAGGCGGTGGAAGCTCTCGGTCACCAAACCCAGCCGCCTGCCCGCTTCAGCGAAGCGGCCCTGGTGAAGATGCTGGAGAAGGAGGGCATCGGCCGGCCCTCCACCTATGCCTCGATCATTGGCACGATCGTGGATCGCGGTTACGCCACCCTCCAGAACAACGCCCTTACCCCCAGCTTCACGGCCTTTGCCGTAACGGCGCTGCTGGAGGAGCACTTCCCCGACCTGGTGGATACGAGCTTCACCGCTCGGATGGAGAACACCCTCGATGAGATCTCCCACGGAGAGGTGCAGTGGCTGCCCTATCTGGAGAGCTTCTACAAGGGCGATAAGGGCCTGGAAACCCAGGTGCAGCAACGGGAGGGCGACATCGACCCCACGGCCTCCCGCACCATTGAATTGGAGGGCTTGCCCTGTGTGGTGCGCATCGGGCGCTTCGGTGCCTACCTGGAAACCAAGCGGGTGGCCGATGACGGCACCGAGGAGCTGCTCAAGGCCACCCTGCCCAACGAGATCACCCCGGCGGATCTCGATGCCGACAAAGCCGAGCTGATCCTGAGGCAAAAGGCGGATGGGCCTGAGTCGCTGGGGGAGGATCCCGAAACCGGCGACCAGGTGTACCTACTCTTCGGCCAGTACGGCCCCTATGTGCAGCGGGGCCAGGTGAGCGATGAGAACCCCAAGCCCAAGCGGGCCTCCCTGCCCAAGGGCGCCAAGCCCGAAGAGCTCAGCCTGGAGGATGCCCTGGGGCTGCTGCGCTTGCCGCGGCAGCTGGGTGATCACCCCGATGGCGGCCGAATCGAGGCCGGGCTGGGCCGCTTTGGGCCCTACGTGGTGCATCACAAGGGCAAGGGCGAGAAGGACTACCGCTCCCTCAAGGCCGAGGACGACGTGCTGCTGGTGGAGCTCCCCCGGGCCATGGAACTGCTGGCCATGCCCAAGAAGGGGCGCGGTGGCCGCACGGCCCTTAAGGATCTCGGCACCCCCGAAGGCGCCGATGAGGCGATTCAGCTGTTTGATGGCCCCTACGGCCTCTACGTGAAGCAGGGCAAGGTGAATGCCTCCCTGCCGGAGGGCACCACCGCCGACACCCTCACCCTCGAGCAGGCGGTGGAGCTGCTGGCGGCCAAGGCCGCCACCGGCAAGGCCAAGGGCCGCAAGACTGCAGCGGCCGGTGGGGCCAAGACAGCTGCCGCCAAGAAACCGGCAGCCAAAAAGGCACCCGCCACCACCAAGACCGGTCGGCTGCGGGCCAGTGCCGTGCGGGTGATCAAGGCGGCTGATAGCTGATGGGTAGGGGCCTGCGCACCGCCCTGGCCCTGCTGGCCGGCCCCCTGGCGCTGGCCGGCTGCAGCGGCACGCCCTTAGGTGATCAACTCTCCCGCAGTTTTTCCGCCCCCCAGCCAGCCCCGAAGGCACCAGCCGCCGCAGCGCCCGCCGTGCCTGCCAAGCCGGTGCCCACAGCCAAGCCGGCCGTTCAGGCCAAGCCCACCGTGCCAGCGACCACGCTCCCGGCTACGAAGCCAAAAAACCAGCCCAGCACTCCGTCGCCCTACCGCGTCACCATCAAGTTGCCGGCGGCCGATCCCTCCGCACCTGCGGAAGTGGTGACGGAAGCCCTCCGGGCCGCTGGCGTGGCCTTCGAAGT
>CALJTZ010000157.1 GCA_937975655.1 uncultured Synechococcus sp.
CCAGTCCTCTTCTGTGCAGCCGGGGGGCATCACCACCGCCACGGCGCAACCCTGCTCCAGCAGCCGGGCCGACAGCCGGGCCATCGCTTCCCGTCCGGCCGCATCGGCATCGGGCCAGAGGGTGACGGCCCGCTCGGCCAGGGGCTGCCAGTCGACGGTCTGCAGCGCCTGGCTGCCGCCACACCAGCTCACCACCACCAGATCGGGAAACAGCCGCGCGGCGGCATCGGCTGCCTTCTCGCCCTCGGTAATCAGCACCTCAGCCCAGATCCGCTGCTGCAGCTCCGGCAGCCGGTAGAGGGGCCGAGGGGCTGGCCAATCGGAGCGAAAGAGATCGCGGCGAGAGGGGAAGTGCCAGCGGCCATCCAGCCAGGTGCGCTGCACAAAGGCCTTGCGGCAGCGCGCGCCCTGCTGCAGGTCAAAGCGCTGCACCCAGAACAGCTGGGCCCCCTGGGCATTGCGGTAACTCCACTGGGCCGATGCGCGGCCCAGCTCCGGCGGCCGTGCATCGGCCGGGGGGAAATCTGGGATCCGCAGCGGCCGGCCACCCCTGCTGGCGGTCGCGGGCGGCGGCGTTAGCCGCGGGTCTGCAGGCAGGCCCAAGTGGGCCTCCACCCGTCGAGCAGCGGTGGCGAAATCCCAACCGGTCAGCCGCAGCAGCAGATCCATACCGTTGCCGCCGCCACCTGCGTGGTCTTTGCCACCGCACTGGTTGCAAAACCAACCGCCGGCGCCAGCGTCTTGATCCCAGCGGTAACGGTCGGTGCCGCCGCAGGCGGGGCAAGGCTGGTGGCGGTTCTGCAGCTGCTCCGGCGTGAGCCCAGCCAGCTCGATCAGCAAGCGCGGCCACTGGCCATCGGCGGCGGCCAAGGCGTTAGCGGCCATCAGAGCTCAGCAGCGCCGCCGGGGATGCGGACGCGCTCAACAGGGCTCGGGGGTGCAGACGCGCTGAGTTGCTGGCGGCGTTGCTCCGCCTTCATCAGGCCAACGATCGAGCGGCGAACGAAGGAGGCACGGCTTTCGATGCCATCGGCCTGGGCGTCGATCCAAGCCACAACGGCATCGGGGAGCTGCAGCTGAACACGCTTCATGGGGGCAGAACGAGGCCGCGAGAGTGCAGCTCTCGCGAGTCCGAGAGCTAGCCTGCCTGGACTAGCCCCGTCCATGGCTCCAGCGCTGCGCCCGTATCAGCAGGAAGCCGTTGAACGGCTCCGCACGGCGTTCCGCCAGGGCCATCGGGGCGTGCTGTTCGTGCTGCCCACCGGCGGCGGCAAAACAGTGGTCTTCTCCCACATCGCCCAGCAGTCCGCCAGCCGCGGCAACCGCATCGCCGTGCGCCAGCAGGCTCTCTGTGGTGCTGCCAATCGTGGCGAGCTTCTCATTGGTGAGAGCAAGCGCCTGATCTGCTTTTTGCAAAAGCTCTACATCATCTGTTACAACAGGGCTAACGCCAAGCCTTTCAAGGGCATAGGTAACAGATAAAATATTTCCAGCATTATATTTTACAATCGCAATATTCATGGTATTATTGACCAATTATTGATGATAAAAATTGAGCCGTTGTAGCTGTTACATCAGTGCTATTTTCAAGGGCTTTAATATAAGCTGATCCAATAATAGCACCAGCAGTATGTTTTGAAGCAAGTTCAAATGAAGCGGCATCTTTAACACCAA
>CALJTZ010000158.1 GCA_937975655.1 uncultured Synechococcus sp.
CAAGGTGACTGGAGTTCAGACGTGTGCTCTTCCGATCTGGATCCAGAGGCGGCGATGCCCACCTCAGTGATGACCGCATTCAGCGCGTCATAGCCGCCCACTTCCCCGGCAATGGCAGCCGAGCGGCGGATTTCGGTATCGAGCTCCCCGTATTGGGTGATCAACGATCCGATCGCCGCAATGGAGCGCTCGAACCCGGCGACCAGGGCATTGGATAGGGCGAAGGCCAGGCCTCCAATTGCGCCCTGCAGCACGGTGGATTCGCCCGCGATCTCCCCGAGGGATTTCTTGGTTTCCTGCGCCACCGGCAGGAACTGGGCCATCCCCGCCCGTGCCGCAGCAAAGCGGCTGTTGAGCTGCCCCATGGCATCGAGGGCCCCCTCGGGAACCACGCTGCCGCTGGCACTTTCAAAGCGGAACTGGCTCTGGTTGAACACCAGTCCGATCGCCTTGGCGGCGGCCTGGGCTTCCTGCACGGCGCTCTGCAACCCGCTGCGCATCGCTGCGGCCACGTCCGGCCCGATCTGCCCCGCAAGGGCCTTGCCTACCTGGGCGCCGGTGCTGGTGGCCTGCCCGGTCACACCGGAGAAGGCCTGGCCTGCTGCCGTGCTGATCCCGCTCAGGCCACTGGAGGCACCCGAGAGCAGCTCCTTGCCGATCTTGGCGCCAGCATCAGCCGCCTTGCGGGTGCCGCTTTCCAGGCCCCTGCCCACGCCATCGCCAAGGTCCTTACCGATCTGGGTTGCTGTTTCCTGAACCTGGCCCCGTACCTGACGGACACCAGAAACGAAATCGCTGAAATCAGCGCCAACGGCAATGTTGAAATCTTGCGCCATGATCAGCCCTCCGTGCCGCTGAGAACGGCGACTTGATTGGTCCAGCCGATCACCACTTGATCAAGTAAGCCCAGTTCACCGCCTGGCGGATCGCCGGTGATGGTGTTCCAGGTGCAACCAGGCAGCAGGGCCACGATGCGTTCGCACACCGCCAGCAGATCGCTACGGCTGGCGTAAGGCTTCCACAGGGAAACGTAGATTCGCCAAAGATAATTG
>CALJTZ010000159.1 GCA_937975655.1 uncultured Synechococcus sp.
TGACGGCAACAGGCGCCCGCTGGCTGTGGCCTGAGGGTCAGGCGCTGAGCTGCTGCCAGAGCAGGCCGGTGGCCAGCGGCACCGTGAGGTTGTCGCCGCCATAGCGGCTCAATTGCTCCAGGCCGGCGGCCACAGCTGTGAGCAGCAGCAGTGACGGCCAGGCGGGGGCGGCCAGGCCCAGGCCAGCGGCGAGGGCCATGAGCCCCCCCAGCACCAGCAGGCTGGCGGCGGCCATGGCGCCAGTGCCGGCCAGCGATTTGGTCTGCCCCAGCACCTGCCAGCGGGGCGATTGGATCTGCGGGCCGATCAGGCCGGCTAGGCCGTCCCCCAGGGCCATCACCAACACGCCAGCGGCCACTGGCAAGGGCTGTTGCGGCCAGAACAGCGCCAGCAGAAGGGTGATCGCAGCCCCGTAGGCGATGGTGCCGTAGCTGTGACGCCCCACGTCCTCCACGGCGGGCAACAGCCGGTAGCGGTGATTCAGGGCCGTCAGCACGGTGACCAGGGCTGCGGCGGGCAGGGCCACCCCTTGGCCAATTCCCATGGCCCAGGCGATCAGCACCACGGGCCCGGTGCCGATGTGCACCACCTTGCGGCTCCACTCGCGCTGTTCGGGCCAGCGACGTCGCACCAGCAGCGCCGTTGCGACCACAACGGCGAGCCAGCAGGCAACAGCGGCGACGCCGAGGAACTCTGGACTCAAGCAGCCTGCTGGTAGTTGGTCATCAGGCGCAGCTTCAGGATCGCCTTGGCCTCCAGTTGGCGCACCCGCTCACGGGACACATTGATCTGCCGTCCGATCTCGGCAAGGGTCATCGGCTCACTCCCCTCCAGGCCAAAGCGCAGCTTGATGATCTTCTGCTCCCGTTCGTTGAGCTGAGACAGCCAGGTGCCGAGGTGCTCCTTCTGCAGGCTGCGGTCCATCGAGTCCATCGACTCGTTGCTGGCGGGGTCGGCGATCAGCTCGCCGAGGGTGCTCCGGTCTTCGTCGCCGCGGGCATGGGCATCAAGGGAGGCGCAGGGAGCGCTCTGGGAGATGAGCTCTTCGAGTTCATCCGGCTCCATCCCCATGGCATGGGCCAGCTCCAGGCGGTTGGGCTGGCGCCCGAACCGATGGGAGAGCTCCCGGGTGATCCGTCGCATCTTCGAGAGCTTTTCGCTCACGTGGATGGGCAGGCGAATGGTGCGGGCGCTGTTGTCGATGGCCCGGGTCATGCCCTGACGGATCCACCAGTAGGCGTAGGTGGAGAACTTGTAACCCATGGCCGGGTCGAATTTGTCGACCGCCCTCTCCAGGCCGATCGCACCCTCCTGCACCAGATCCAGCAGCTCAAGGCCCTGGTTCTGATACTTCTTCGCCACGCTCACCACCAGCCGCAGGTTGGCGGCCATCATGCGATCGCGGGCCCGGGTGCCCATGCGGATCTGGTGGTTCTGGCGGGGGGTGAGCTGCTCGCTGGGGAGCTCCTGCAGGCGCTTCATGGCCTGCACGTGGTGGGCCAATTCGATTTCTTCTGCGGGGGTGAGCAGCGGCACGCGGCCGATGTTGCTCAGGTACCAGCCGATCGAATCAGCACTGAGGCGACCTCCCTGACGGGGGCGGGGGGTTCGTGCTGCAGATCTGGTGTTCATCGGCTCAGATCTGCGTTCATTAGCGTCGTTCGGTGGGGTCTCATCTGCACCGGTGGTGATGGCAGCAGCAGTGGTGGCGGAATGCTGAGGTGTCCCCATTGACCCCCGGCCTCCAATTTGATTTGGCCGGAATGTAGCACTTCTGGAGTGTTGGCAACGTTTGGAATTGGAAGACTTGCTGCAGGGATTCCCTTGGAATTTCTTTCTTTTGTAATGCCCGTTACAGCGTAGGGGTGGTG
This sequence comes from uncultured Synechococcus sp., assembly GCA_937975655.1. GTDB lineage: Bacteria > Cyanobacteriota > Cyanobacteriia > PCC-6307 > Cyanobiaceae > Vulcanococcus. Next base: position 1,872 of record CALJTZ010000159.1, read on the forward strand.
CGCTTCAGGCCAGTGCGCCAGCCGTCGATCAGTGCGGCTTGAACGGCATAGCCGTCCTGCTCCGGCATGCGTTGTACAAAACTGCCGTCGCTCTGCATGTCCCAGGCGGTGCAGTTGTCGTCGAGGTAGGCGTCGATCAGCCGCTCCAGCTGTTGGCGTAGTTGTGGATCCTCGATCGGGGCGACGGCCTCCACGCGACGGTCGAGGTTGCGGCCCATCCAGTCGGCGCTGCCGATATACATCTCCTGGTCGCCGCCATTGGCGAACCAGAAGAGTCGTGAGTGCTCGAGAAAGCGCCCGATCACGCTGCTCA
>CALJTZ010000160.1 GCA_937975655.1 uncultured Synechococcus sp.
AACAGACGCTTGGTGAGGGCCAGGGTTTCCTGGCTGAGATCGGCAAGGGCCGAGTGCTTGCCCGTATCGGGCGTCACGGGGCTGAGCAGGGAGGGGGTGGCGCTGGTCATCGCTGGTGGAACGGGGAACACAAACTCAACGGGTCAGGAATCAACGCATCGACTGCTTGCGCTCCGCCTTGGCATCGCGGCTGCCGGCCACCGCCAGCTCCGCATCCATCAGGGTGCGGCCCGTGGCCTGCAGATACACGTCATCGAGGCTGGGGCGGCTCTGGGCAAGGGCGAACACGGGCAGCTGTGCTTCGGCCAGCTGGCGCCGCAGCTGCTCCGCCACCCCCTCATGCTCCACCACCAGGTTGAGCGAAAAGCCCTGGGCCCGATTCACCACCACCTGGCGCACGCCCGCGCAGCCCTGCAAAAGCTGCTGCACCCGAAGGGCCTCGGGCTCATCACTGAACTCACGCACCCGCAGGGTCACCCGGTCTCCGCCCAGGGCTGCCTTGAGCTCGGAGGGTCGGCCCTCAGCGATCACCCGGCCGTTCTCAATGATGGCGAGATGATCCGCCAGGGCATCCACCTCCTCGAGGTAATGGCTGCTCAACAACACCGTGGTGCCCTGATCCCGCAGCTGCTGCAGCACCTGCCAGATGGCGGCTCGGCTCTCAATATCCAGCCCCACGGTGGGCTCATCCAGCACCAGCACCTGGGGCCGGTGCAGCAGCCCGGAGGCCAGATCCAGGCGGCGGCGCATGCCCCCGGAATAGGTGCCGCAGCGACGATGGATCCAGTCGCCCATGGCCAGTAGCTCCACCAGCTCGGCGATGCGCCGATCGCGCTCCACCTTGGGCAGGTGATAGAGGTCACCCTGGAGTTGCAGCAGCTCGCGGCCAGTGAGGATCTTGTCGAGGGCCACCTCCTGGGCCACGTAGCCCAGGCGTTCGCGCACGCCGCGGGGATCCACCAAGCCATCCACCCCGGCCACCCGCACGCTGCCGGAACTGGGGGCGAGCAGGGTGGCCAGGATCCGCAGGGTGGTGGTTTTACCGGCGCCGTTGGGACCCAGGAGCCCATAGAGGCTGCCCTTGGGCACCGAGAGGCTGAGACCCCGCAGGGCCTCCACCGCCTTGTCGCCATTGCCGTAACGCTTGCAGACGTCGTGGAGCTGGATCACCGCTTCTGGCACCGCCGGGGAACTCCGCTCAGCCGTTTAGAAAACCCAATTTAGAAAGTCCCCTGCCACCCAGGGGTGGCAAGCCCAAGCAACTCGAGGCCTTGGTGGCTGAATTGGGCACCGGCGGGCAGCCGGGCGATCAGCAGCAGCAGGCAGATGCCGAACAGATAGAGGATCGACCAGCGGAACAGGCCCTTGGCCCGCTGCAGATCGTCGGGGGCCTGCTGGAGTGCCCAGGCCATCTGCAGCAGCCTGCCATTGAAGGGAAGCAGCAACAGGCCATAGAGCAAACCACCCGAGGGCAAGGCCCAGATGCCGAGCAGACTCAGCCCAACGGTGGCCAGGGCATAGAGGCCAATGGCCTGGGCGGTGGCGGGAGCCCCTTTCACCACCGGCAGCATCGGAATGCCCACGGAGCGGTAGTCGTCCTTGAGCAGCAGGGCAAGAGCCCAGAAATGGGCGGGGGTCCACACCATCACCAGGCCAAACAACCACCAACTGCTCAAAGCCAGATGGCCCGTGGCCGCCGCGGCCCCCACGAGGGGCGGGATGGCCCCGGCAACCCCGCCGATCACGATGTTCTGGCTGGTGCGGGGCTTGAGCAGCACCGTGTAGAGCAGCACATAGCTGCACAGCCCGAGCAGCGACAGACCCGCCGCCAGGCAGTTCACCCCTCCCACCAACAGGGTGGAGGCGGTGAGGGCCAAGGCCACGGCAATGGCAAAGGCCGTGGTGACAGACAGCCGTCCAGAGGGCAAAGCACGGCCGCTGGTGCGCTGCATGCGGCCATCGAGTTCCTGCTCCCAGAGGCAATTGAGCACTCCGGCGGCAGCGGCGGCCAGGGCGCCACCACCGAGGGTGCAGGCCAGACGGGCTGGGGGCAGGGGCCAGCCCTCGGAGAGGGCCATACCGCCCAGGGTGGTGGCCAGCAGCAGCGGGATCAGCCGCGGCTTGGCGATCTCCAACCAGGGCGGCAGGCGCAGGCGCGCCCGGGATGGCACGACCTGCTCCCGGGTGAGGCGGGCTGTTGCTGAAACCGTTGCACTAACCACGGGCCACCTCCAGGGATGTTTGGGCCCAGCAGCTGCGGCCAAGCCAGCTGCGGGCGGTAAGGGCGGAAAGCACGGCCACCAGCAGGGCCGCCGTGAGCTGGTGGGCCACGGTGACTGCCGGCACCGAGAGGCTCAGCCGAAGGCTGGCGACCCCCAGGGCGACCTGAGCCATCACCAGCAGGGCGGCCAGGCTGGCCAGGGGGCGTTCAGAGCGCAGCCGCCACCAGGCCAGGGCCGCCAGCAGCAACACGGCCAGGGCCGCTGGCGTAGCCAGTAGGCGATGGCCATAGAGCCAGCCACAGCCCTCGCCGGAGCTGAAGCAGCGGCCAGCGGCCCACTGGGTGGCCATCAGCCCCCCCATCAGGCATTGGGCCAGCACGGCCGTAGCAGCCACAGGGGTCAGCCAGGCCCACCAGAGCGGCAACGGCAACCGGGAGGCGCCGTTCAAGCCCTGATGGCAACCGCTCACCACTGCCACGAGCACCAGGGCCGTGACCAGGTGAGCCGTGACCACCCCGAACGGCAACAACTGGGTGACCGTGAGGGCACCCAGAGCCCCCTGCCCTGCGACAAGGAGAAGGGTTGCCGTGGCCAGAGCCGGTAGCCAGCGGGGCAGGCGCGAGCGCCAGATCCAGCTGGCCGCGGTGAGCACCAGCACCCCGATACCCACCACGAAGGCATCGAGGCGGTGAAACCACTCCAGAAACACCTGGAGGTTCATCTGGCGCCCCGGCAGCAGGGAGCCGTAACAGAGCGGCCAGTCGGGACAGGCCAGGCCGGCCTCCATCACCCGGGTGGCGCCGCCGATGGCCACCAGGGCCACCAGGGCGCAGAGCAGCCCACCCACCAGCGGCACACGGCGGCTGTGCAGCCAGGTGGGCAGGCTCGAGGCAGGCAGGCTCAACATCGCCAGGGGCTCAGGTCAGCGTGGGACGACGAT
>CALJTZ010000161.1 GCA_937975655.1 uncultured Synechococcus sp.
CCCGTTAGAGGTCGCCAGCAGAGTGTGCGGGAGCCGCAGGGATCGAATTGTGGTGGATGACACCAGATCCACGATTCACCGTTCGCGGTTCACAACAGCCCACGCTTGATCGCGCCGGCGGCGTGGTCGCAGGCTCGCCAGGTCACCGCCATTTCCGTGAGGGTGGGGCTCTGCCAGCCGGCACTGGGCCAGCAGCTGCCATCGGTCACTAGCAGGTTGGGTGTCCGCCAGAGTTGGTTCCAGGGGTTCAGCACGCCGGCCTCCTCCTGGGCGGCCATGGGGGCCCCGCCCAGCTCATGGATGTAATAGCCCGGTGGCGGGGCACCAGGGGCCAGGGCAAGGCTTCCCTGCACCAAGGGTTCCACCAGGGGCATCACGAACAGGTCGGCCAGAGGCGCGATGCGGCCACCGCCGCTGGTCACCACCGCCTCCATGCGGGCCTGCATGTGGGCCACCATGCGGGCTTCGTTCTCCCCCCAGCGGCAGTCGATGTGGGCGATGGGCAGGCCCCAGGCATCCACCCGCTCAGGGTCGAGGCTCACGCGGTTGTGGCGCTCGGCCAGCACCTCCCCGTGGCCGATCAGGAAGCCCACCGCGGCTGAGCGATCCCGCTTGAGAGCCTGAGGTGGATCGAAGCGCTGGATGCCGCTCCAGAGGCCATACCCCCGCAGGAAATCGCAATCGCTCGGGCCGCCGAGGTTCACCGTGTTGGGGATGAACACGCTGCCGGCGCCGGAGAGCTCCGTGTCCCCTGGGGCCGGTTGGTCCGGCAGGGCAAAGAAACGACTGGTGGAGATGTGGTCCATCAGGTAGTGGCCCAGGTGGCCGCTCACGTCCTCCAGGTGCCCCTGTTGCTGGGAGTGCAGCAGGATCCGCACGCTCTCAATGGTGGAGGCGCAGAGCACCACCAGCTGGGCGGCTTGCTCGCGCCATTGGCCCGTTGCCGCGTCGACGTAGGCCACCCCATTGGCTCGGCCGCTGCGCTGATCCACGCAGACATGGCTCACCACGGCCTGGCTTTGCACTCGCACCCGTCCGGTGGCCAGGGCAATGGCCAGGGCTCCTCCCTGGGAGCTGGAGCGGGGCCAGGGGCCGTCGGAGGTGCGGCGCAGGGCGAAGCCGCGGGAATGGATCAGCGGCAGGCCCAGCTGGCGCTGCACGGCGGCCTGCAGGTGGGCTTCCGCTGGCGTGAACGGCAGGGGGGGCTGGTAGTGACCATCGGGCAATTGGGCCAGGCCGTCGCAATGCCCATGCACCTGCAGCAGGGCTTCCAGGCGCTGGTACCAGGGGGCCAGATCGCGATGCTGGATGGGCCAGCTACGGCCATGGCCATCGCGGTCGGCCGCCTTGAACTCGTAGTCCGACAGTCGCAGGGTGATGCCCCCCCAGGTCAGGCTCTTGCCGCCCACCTGGCGCCCCCGGGTCCATAGAAAAGGTCGTTCAGCCGGGGTGGAATAGGGGTTGCGGCGCTCGTCGACAAACAGCTCAGGGTTGGCTTTCCAGTAGCCGGGGTGATTGGCGGCCAGCCGCTGTTTGCCGCTGCTGAGATTGGCCAGCCGCCGCAGGGTGTTCTGCGGTTCGTTGCCGAAGGCCCGCTCGGCTGTGAGCTCCGGACCCGCCTCCAACACCAGCACCTCCAGGCCGGCCTGGGCCAGGGCCATGGCGGCCACGCCTCCCGTGGCGCCGGAGCCCACCACAATGGCTTGGGCCATCAGAGGGGCGCCACCGGGATGGCTAGGGGCGTGGCGGGGATGCTCTCCATGGCGCCCATCTTTTCAGAGCCCAGTCCTGCTGGCGGCCTGGCAGGCCGCATCGGGCCGCTCAGACGCTCTGGAGCTGCTTGAGCTGGGTGTTGCACCAGTGAGCAGAGGTCGGCCACCAGCTCGCCATCGGCGCTCAAGGCCCAGCTGCCGGCCGATGTGGGATTGGGAAAACCCCGTGGCCTCGATCAGTGAGGCCACATCCATGGGAAACCTGACGGGATAGTCCTCGCGCCTGCAGTGACAATTTCACGCCCTATCGTGACCCCACGCCTATTGGCCCCCCATGCACTTCTGGGCCCCTGACACCGATCCCGCCCATCCCATGGATTGCACGCAGCCGGAGCGCTACGTGCTGCAACGGCTCAAGACCCAGGGTTTTCTGGCCATTGCGGCCGATGGTGTTGAGCTGGTGGATGTGGAAACCTGGCACCAGGCCCACTGGTTTCATACCCACGAAGCGGCCTTGCGGGCGGCCCTGGAACTGAACGCCGAAGGCCGTGGCCCCTTCGATGTGGTGAAGGTGGAAGTGGACGTGCGTTGAGACGGTGGGACTGGGTATCTCGCTCGCAAATAAAAAAGCTCCTCAGTTCAGCTGAGGAGCTTTTGTGATGCCCTTGGAGGGCGTCGTTGGCGTTGGTGGCGGGGAGGAGATTTGAACTCCTGACCTTCGGGTTATGAGCCCGACGAGCTACCAGACTGCTCTACCCCGCGTCGACCTCAAAACCATACAACACCGGGCTCCCCCCGGGCAATGAGGGGCAGGATGGGGTGATGTCGACCCGCGGCAGGGCCGCTCCGCATGAATCGCTACCTCCGCTACGTGCGGTTTCCGCTGATCTGCTGTGCCATTGGACTGGCGGCGATCTTTGTGGCCAAGGGTGGCTTCAGTCCCGCTGGGCTGCAGGCCGTCTGGGTCACCCTGGTGCTGCTGGCCCTGGAGATCAGCCTCTCCTTCGATAACGCCGTGGTGAACGCCCGCGTGCTGGAGAAGCTCACCCCCGGCCAGCAGAATTTCTTCCTCACCTGGGGCCTGGTGATCCCGGTGTTCGGCGTGCGCTTCCTCGGCCCGCTGGTGCTGGTGAGCCTGGCTGGGGGCATTGGCATGGGTGAGGCCCTCGATGCGGCCCTGCACCATCCGGAGCATTACCACGAGCTGCTGGAGCTGGCGGAACCGCGGATTCTGGCCTTCGGCGGCATGTTTCTGCTGATGGTGTTCCTGCGGTATTTCTTTGATGAGGCCAAGACCCTGCACTGGGTGAAGGTGCTCGAGCAGCGCCTCAGCCAGGCGGGCAGGGTGCCCTCCCTGGAGGTGGCTCTGGCCCTGGTGATCCTCATGCTGTTGGCCGCGGTGCTGCCGGGCCCCATGCGCAGCGACGTGCTGTTTGCGGGCTTGATCGGCCTGGTGCTGCAGATCCTCAGTACGTCGCTGGCGGACTTCTTCGGCGGTGAGGAGGAAGCGGTGGGGCGCATGGCCGCCACTGGCGGCCTGGCCAGCCTGGTGTACCTGGAGCTTCTCGATGCCTCCTTCAGCCTCGACGGCACCATCGGTGCCTTCGCGATCACCAGCGACTTGGGCCTGATCATGACCGGCCTGGGCCTCGGGGCCCTGTTCATCCGCTCGCTCACGGTGATGCTCAGCCGGGAGAAGGCGCTCGACCAGCTGATCTATCTCGAGCATGGCGCTCATTACGCCATTGGGGCCCTCGGGTTGCTCATGCTCAGCGGCGTGGTGATTGGCCGCTGGGGCTGGCATGTGCCCGAGTGGCTGAGCGGCCTGATCGGTGTGGTGCTGCTGGTGCTGGCGCTTGGGGATTCGCTGCGCCACAGCCGGCGCCAACAGCCCCTCCCCTCGGCCCGCTGACGCCCCTCTCCCCGCCATGGCGCTGCGACTGTTTCTCGATACGGCTGACCCCGAAGCCTGGGAGCAGTGGCTGCCCAGTGGTCTGTTCCATGGCGTCACCACCAACCCCACCCTGTTGCAGCGGGCCGGCCGGCCCTGCGATCTCGCCAGCTTGCAGGCGCTGAGCGCGCGCGCCCTGGAGATGGGTGCCCGGGAGTTGCACCTGCAGGCCTGGGGGGAGGATCTAGCCGGCTGTGGCGCTGCGCTGGCGGCGATCGCCCCGGGGCGCATCTGGGTGAAGCTGCCCATCACCCGCTCGGGGGCCGAGGCGGCCACGCGGTTGATGGCCGACGGGGTGCCCATCACTTTCACGGCCTGCTACGAGCCAGCCCAGGTGCTGCTGGCGGCGGCCCTGGGGGCCGATTATCTGGCCCCCTACCTCGGCCGCATCAGCGATCTGGGCCGCGATGGGCACGCGGAGCTGATCCGCATGCAGCGCTGCGTGGATGGGCTGGCTTCCCCCCTGCGGTTACTGGTGGCCAGCCTGCGTCAGCCCGACGATTTGGCCCGGCTGGCGGCCGAAGGGCTCAACACCTTCACCATCAGTCCGCTGATTGCTGAGGTGCTGTTCAGCTGTGGGGCCACAGAGGCAGCCGCTGCTCAGTTCGAGCGCGATGCCGGCACTCCCTAGCGGCCGTTATCGAAGCGCAGCTCGCCGTTCACCTCGAGCCTCACCCCCTCATGGGGCTGCAGGAAGGACTGGCTCAGCTCTTCAAGGGTGAGGGGGGTGAGCCACTCCAGCTGTTTCATCAGGTGCAGCGCCACGGCGTGCTTGGCACGGCTGGCACCGTCCTCCACCTTGATGGCCAGGCCAAGGCCTTCCCCTAGCCGGCTGAGGCACTGGATGCCTTCGGCGCCGCCCTTGCTGAGCACCTGGCCGTGGCTGGAGCGCATCACTTCGGTGTCGAAGCGGCCACTGCCGGCCACCAGGTCAGGGTGGGCCAGCATGGCCCGGCTGAGCCGTTCCAGTTCCGCCTGTTCGGAGGCCCCCAGGTGGGCAAACAGAAGGGCCATCTGGGAGAGCTGCAGCTGCAGGGTGGGAGCGCCGCAGTCGTCGCGGGCGGTTACCAGCTCAGCGCCGGGCATGCCCAGCAATTCCCCCACGCTCTTGAGCACCTGCTGTTGCAGCGGATGGTCGGTCTGCAGGTAGCTCTCCAGGGGCCAGTGCATGCGCCGGCAGGTGGCGAGGAAGGCGGCATGCTTACCGGAGCAGTTGTGCTCCAGAGGGCTCTCCTTGCCCCGGGGGGTGGGGCACTGCAGCTGTTCGGTGTCCAGGTCTGCCTTCCAGAGGATCTTGAAGGCCTCGCGGGCCTGGCTGGCTTCCCCGGCATGGGAGGCGCAGGCGATGGCCAGGGCGCGGTCGTCGCTGCCGGCTTGATCAGCGGCACCGCTGGCCACAAACACCTGGGCCTGGAAGGGTTTGAGCGCCGAGCGGATGAAGCTCAACTTCTGGGGATCGCCGGCTCGCATCAGCACCCGGCCGCGCTGGTCGCACACCACGGCATGCACCCGATGCAGGGATTCAGCGATGCCGTTACGGGTGAGCCGCACCTCCAGCGGTGGCATGCCGGGACGGGCTGCGGAACCGAAGCTGCTCGAGAAGGTCATTGCGGGGCTGAGGGCTCGGCCCAGGCCGATGCCGGTTGGCTCAAAGAGCCTGACAGAGGCTCGTCCCCACGAGCATCAGTGCCGCGGTGATGGCCATGGCCTGCTGCAGCCGTTCGAGCACAGGCTTCACCTCGTGGGTGGCCACCAGCAGATCCTGCTCGCGCCAGGCCAGGGGTTTCTCCCACACCTGGCCGTCGTACCAGCCCGATTCCTCGTAGTCCACCGCCGTGGCCATCAGGCGCTTCTGCAGGTTGGTCCAACCCAGCCACTGCCGCAGCAGCATCAGCAGCGGCACCACCAGGCCCGCCACCGCACCGGCCACCACCAGGCGGGGCAGGTTGTGGCGCAGGGGCACGCTGCCCGTGGCCACCAGCATGGTGAGGGGCAGCACGATCAACCAACTGCGCACCAGGGGCACCGCCAACCCCTTGAAGCTGGCGTGGGGCCAGGTGAAAAACCACGACTGCTGCAGCTCGCGGTACTGCTCCAGGGGCCGCTGCTCAGGCGGCACCGGGCAGGCCAGGGTCTCGGCGATCGGCAGGTCCGGGGTGGGCTCCGGAGCGGGCATGGAAGGCCCGGCCTCAGGCCGGCGCAGCGTTTTCGGAGCCTAGGTAGGCCTCCTTCTCGCCGTGGCCCCAGAAGGATTCCAGGTCGTAATAGCGGCGCTCATCGGGGGTGAGGGCATGCACGATCACCTCGCCGTAATCGAGCAGCACCCAGCGGCCCTCGGTCTGTCCTTCGCGGCGCAGGGGCAAGCGGCCGGTGCTCTCTTCGATCTTGTCTTCCACCGAGCGAGCGATGGCTCGCACCTGCACATCGGAGAGGCCCGTGGCGATCACGAACCAGTCCGCCAGGGAGGACACCTCCTCCACCCGGATCAGCAGGATGTCAACGGCCTTGCGGTCGTCACAGGCTTCAGCAGCCAGAAGTGCCAGAGCCCTGGTGTCGGCCTCAGCCATAGACGTTCTCGCTGCTCACGGATTGACGGGACCCCTGCTGCTGAGCCATCTCAGCCCGGGCCTTACCGGCACTCTTGCGCAGCGCCTCCAGCCGATCTTCGTAGAACCCGCGCTTTTTCTTCTTGCGGCTCTGCTCCACCAGCTCCTTGAGGGCCCCGCCCAGGCTCTTGTAGGCGTTGGGCAGGGTGTAGCCAAAGCGGCAGGCCAGATCGATCGCCCGCTCATCGGCGGCGATCGCATCCTGCAGCCGCTTCTCCGAATTGTTCTTGAGGTAGAGGCGGTAACCGGCAAAGCCGGAGAGGCCCAGGGCCATCACCAGCAGCAGCCCGTCCTGCACCCAGAGCTCACCGATGGCGCCGCCCAGGCCGATGGCCAGGGCCGCCATCTCCCAGCCGTCGCGGGGGACCGCATCGTTCTGGATGCGGCCCACCTCGTGCCAGAACAGCAGATTGCGGTGGTCGAGAGCCAGCAGATCCCACTTCTGCAGATCCAGCTGGATTTCCACCTCGTCGCGCCCGATCTCCTCGATGGTGATCAAGGGGGGATCCGCGGAGGCGGCGGCTTCCACAAACACCCAGCTCTGCATCTCGGGAGGCAGCAGCCCCTTCAGGCGCTGGAGTTCGCTCATGAAGTCGTCACCGGTGTATCGACGCTCACCCTAGCCATGGCTGGAAGCCAGGCCACGCCAGCGTTGGACTGCGTGAAGCACTGCTGCGTGAGAGGCTAGCCAGGTTTGGCCGCTGCCCCCTGCCCATGCCCCGTCGCACGGATCTGCGTCGCATCCTGCTGCTGGGTTCGGGGCCGATCGTGATCGGCCAGGCCTGTGAATTCGACTATTCCGGTACCCAGGCCTGCAAGGCGCTGCGGGCCGAGGGTTTTGAGGTGGTGCTGGTGAACAGCAACCCCGCCTCGATCATGACCGATCCGGACATGGCGGATCGCACCTACATCGAGCCCCTCACCCCCGAGGTGGTGCGGCGGGTGATCGAGCAGGAGCGGCCCGATGCCCTGCTGCCCACCATGGGCGGCCAGACCGCCCTCAACCTGGCGGTGGCCCTGGCCAGAGATGGCACCCTCGAGCAGTTCGGCGTGGAGCTGATCGGCGCCAACCTGCAGGCGATCGAAAAGGCCGAAGACCGCGACCTGTTCAAGCAGGCCATGGAGCGCATCGGCGTGGCCGTGTGCCCCTCGGGCATCGCCACCACCTTGGAGGAGGCCGAGGCGGTGGGCGAGCAGATCGGTGGCTACCCGCGCATCATTCGCCCGGCCTTCACCCTGGGGGGCAGCGGCGGTGGCATTGCCTACAACCCCGAGGAATTCCGGGCCATCTGCCTCAGCGGCCTCGATGCCAGCCCCGCCAATCAGATCCTGATTGAGAAATCGCTGCTGGGCTGGAAGGAATTCGAGCTCGAGGTGATGCGCGACACCGCCGACAACGTGGTGATCGTGTGCTCGATCGAGAACCTCGATCCCATGGGGGTACACACCGGCGACTCGATCACCGTGGCCCCGGCCCAGACCCTCACCGACCGCGAATACCAGCGGCTGCGCGATCAATCGATCGCGATCATCCGCGAGATCGGTGTAGACACCGGCGGCAGCAACATCCAGTTCGCCATCAACCCCGCCAACGGCGATGTGGTGGTGATCGAGATGAACCCGCGGGTGAGCCGCAGTTCAGCGCTGGCCTCGAAGGCCACCGGCTTCCCGATCGCCAAGATCGCCGCCCGCCTCGCCGTGGGCTACACCCTCGACGAAATCCTCAACGACATCACCGGCAAAACCCCGGCCTGCTTCGAGCCCACCATTGATTACGTGGTCACGAAGATTCCGCGCTTCGCCTTCGAGAAGTTCCGCGGCAGCCCGGCGGTGCTCACCACGGCCATGAAGTCCGTGGGTGAGGCCATGGCCATCGGCCGCAGTTTTGAGGAGTCGTTCCAGAAGGCCCTGCGCTCCCTGGAAACCGGCCATGCCGGCTGGGGCTGCGATCGCCCCGACGCCACTCCTGAGCGGGTGGACCTGGACCGGGAACTGCGTACCCCGGCGCCCGACCGCATCTTTGCGGTGCGCACCGCGATGGTGGCCGGCTACAGCGATGCCGCGATTCATCGGCTCAGCGCCATCGACCCCTGGTTCCTGGCCAAGCTGCGCCGGATCATCGAGGCGGAGCAACGGCTGCTGCAGGGCCATTCCCTCCCGCAGCTCACGGCACCGGCCTTGCTGGAGCTCAAGCAACTGGGCTTCTCCGACCGCCAGATCGCCTGGGCCACGGGCACCAAGGAGCTGGATGTGCGTCGCCACCGCCAGGGCCTGGGGGTGAACGCCGTGTTCAAGACCGTGGACACCTGCGCGGCTGAGTTCGCCTCCACCACCCCGTATCACTACGCCACCTACGAGCGGCCCCTGGAGCGGCTCCACGCCGATGGCAGCCTCGAGCTGCTCAGCCCCGAGAGCGAGGTGCAACCGGAAACTCGTCGCAAGGTGATGATCCTGGGGGGCGGCCCCAACCGCATCGGCCAGGGCATCGAGTTCGATTACTGCTGTGTGCACGCCTCCTTTGCCCTGCAGGCGGAGGGCTTCGCCACGGTGATGGTGAACAGCAACCCTGAAACGGTGTCCACCGACTATGACACCAGCGACCGCCTCTACTTCGAGCCCCTCACCCTCGAGGACGTGCTCAACGTGATCGAGGCCGAGAAGCCCGAGGGGGTGATCGTGCAGTTCGGCGGCCAGACCCCGCTCAAACTGGCCATACCGCTGCTGCGCTGGCTGGAGTCCAGCGAGGGCCGGGCCACCGGTACCCGGTTGTGGGGCACGTCGCCCGAGTCGATTGATATGGCGGAGGACCGCGAGCAATTCGAGGCGATCCTGCGCCGGCTGGAGATCCGCCAACCCCGCAATGGCCTGGCCCGAACCGATGCCGAAGCCAGAGCTGTGGCCGCGGCGGTGGGCTACCCCGTGGTGGTGCGCCCCAGTTATGTGCTGGGTGGCCGTGCCATGGAGGTGGTGTTCGACGAGCAGGAGCTCAACCGCTACATGGTGGAAGCGGTGAATGTGGAGCCGGATCATCCGGTGCTGATCGACCAGTACCTGGAGAACGCCACCGAGGTGGATGTGGATGCCCTCTGTGATGCCACCGGTCGGGTGGTGATCGGTGGCCTGATGGAGCACATCGAGCCGGCCGGCATCCACTCCGGCGACTCCGCCTGTGCCCTGCCGGCGGTGAGCCTGGATCAGCAGGCCCTGGCCACCATCAAGCAGTGGAGTGAGGCCCTGGCCCTGGCCCTGAAGGTGAACGGTCTGATCAACCTCCAGTTCGCCGTCAAGGACGGCGAGGTGTTCATCATTGAGGCCAACCCCCGCGCCTCCCGCACCGTGCCGTTCGTGGCCAAGGCCACCGGGGTGCCCCTGGCCAAGGTGGCCAGCCAGATCATGGCCGGCAAGACCCTCGAGCAGATCGGCCTCACGGCCGAGCCGGTGCCGCCACTGCAGGCGGTGAAGGAGGCGGTGCTGCCCTTCAAGCGCTTCCCCGGTGCCGACTCGCTGCTGGGTCCGGAGATGCGCAGCACCGGCGAGGTGATGGGCACGGCCCGGAGCTTCGGCCTGGCCTACGCCAAGGCGGAACTGGGGGCTGGCGAGGCCCTGCCCACCAGTGGTGTGGTGTTCCTCTCCACCCACGACCGTGACAAGGCGGCCCTGGTGCCGGTGGCCCGGCGCCTGGCGGAGCTGGGCTTCCAGCTGATTGCCACCGAGGGCACGGCCCTGGCGTTGCGGGCGGCAGGCCTCACGGTGGACTCGATCCTCAAGGTGCACGAGGGGCGCCCCAACATCGAGGACGCCATTCGCTCCGGCAGCATCCAGCTGGTGATCAACACGCCGGTGGGCCGGCAAGCCGCCCACGACGACAAGTATCTGCGCCGTGCCGCCATCGACTATGCGGTGCCTGCCGTGACCACCCTCGCCGGTGCCCGTGCCGCGGTGGAGGCCATCACCGCCCTCCAGGGTGAACCCATGGCCGTAACGGCCCTGCAGGACATCCACCCCACTGCTGCTCGGTAGGGTTGGCCCAACTGCCGATTCCTCCGTGACCGTTGCCCCCACCAGCGCCATCGCCCCCGGAACGGATTGCACGGTCGCCTTCCGCGCTGCCTACGAGAACCGCTACACCTGGGATCCCGGCTTTGGCGGCTACCAGGGCCGCTGCATCTGGGAGCAGGCGGGTGAGGGCGGTGAACCCGATCGCCGCGCTGAGGGCCGTTTCCAGGTGGGAGCTGATCTCAAGGCCACGGTGGAGGGCATCACCGATGAGGAGGTGCACAAGGCGGTGGCCTCCCAGCTGTGGGAAGTGGCGATTCACCGCGTGCGCCGCAGCTTCGAGCAAACCCACGGCGCCAACACCTTCACCGCCGGTGACACCGATGCCGTGGGCACCGAAGTGATCGTGGGCGGCAAGAATGAAGGTGATCGCTACCGCATCCACAACGACGTGGTGACGATGGTGCACCGCCACATCCACGGCACCGTGGTGACGATCTACACCGAGAGCACCACCGACACTGGTAGCGGTTACCTGAGCCACACCTACTCGAGCCAGTACGCCGATCCCGCCACCGGTGCGGCCCGCGGCGGCAAGAGCCAGTTCACCGACACCTTCGTACCGCTCACCGAGGCCGGTCCCTGGGTGCTGAGTGAGCGGGTGGTGGCCACGGAGGCCCATGGTGAGTCCCCCGCCGGCCGCCAGGTGTTCCGCTTCGAGGATCTGGCGCCCTTGGCTTAGTTCGGCATGGTCACGAACTCCTCGGCCACCGAGGGGTGCAGGGCCATGGTGCGGTCGAAATCGGCCTTGGTGGCGCCCATGCCGATGGCGATGGCCGCCATCTGAATGATCTCGGCGGCGTGCTCGCCCACCATGTGGCAGCCCAGCACCTTGCCACTGGAGCGCTCCACGATCAGTTTGAGCAGCACCTTGGGATCCCGCGCCGGCAGGGCCTGGCTCATGGGCCGGAAGCGGGCGCGGTGCACCTGAATGCCATCGGCGCCGTGCCGCTCGACGGCCTCCTCTTCTGTGAGGCCCACGCTGGCCAGTTCGGGCTGGGAGAACACGGCCGAGGCCACCAGCTCGTGGTCCACCTGGCGGGGCTTGTGGCCAAACACCGTATCGGCAAAGGCGCGGCCCTCATCTACCGCCACCGGGGTGAGGTTGATGCGGTCGGTCACATCGCCCACCGCGTAGATCCCCGCCACGTTGGTGCGCTGATCGGCATCCACCGGGATGCGGGAGCCCTCCACGGCCACCCCGGCGGCCTCCAGGTTGAGGCCCTTCAGGAACGGCTTGCGGCCGGTGGCCAGCAGCACGCCGCCGCACGGGATTGACTCGCCGCTCTGGGTGGTGAGGGTGAGCTCCCCCGGCGCGCACTGGCCGGTGATCGCCGCCGGGGAATGGGCGAAGCGGATCTCGATGCCATCGGCCTCCATGGCGGCACGCACCGCCTCGCTGGCCTCGCGGTCGAAGCCGCGCAGCAGGTGATCGCCGCGCACGAGCTGGGTCACCTGCACCCCCAGGCCATTGAGGATGCCGGCGAATTCACAGGCGATGAAGCCGGCCCCCACCACCACGACCCGTTCGGGGAAGCTCTCCAGCTCGAACATGTCGTCGCTGAGCCAGCCCAGCTCGGCACCGGGGATCTCCGGGCGATGGGGTCGGCCGCCCACCGCGATCAGGATCTGCTGGCCCTGAAGCTCGCGCTCGCTGCCATCGGCG
Source organism: uncultured Synechococcus sp. (assembly GCA_937975655.1). GTDB lineage: Bacteria > Cyanobacteriota > Cyanobacteriia > PCC-6307 > Cyanobiaceae > Vulcanococcus. Next base: position 11,992 of record CALJTZ010000161.1, read on the forward strand.
GCCGACACCACCACGGTGTTGGCACCGCTGAAGCGACCCCAGCCCCGCACCAGCTCCACGCCGGCCTTCTCCAGAAAACTGATGTGCAGCGTGTTGAGGCGATCCACCTCGGCCCGCACGTTGGCCAGCAGGGTGGCGGCATCGAACTGCACAGCACCGGTGCTCCAGCCGTAGCTGGCGGCATCGGCGAGCAGGTGGCGATACGCCGAGCCGTACACCAGCAGCTTCTTGGGCACGCAGCCGCGGATCACGCAGGTGCCGCCCACCCGGTCACCCTCCACGATCGCCACCCGGGCGCCGTAGCTGGCGGCCCGTTTGGCGGCGGCCAGACCGCCGGAGCCGGCGCCGAGCACGATCAGATCGAAGCAGTCGCTCATGGAGAGGAGGGCAGAGGTGTGGCGGGGGGCGATGGCCCGCACGGGCTGGGCGGAAGCTAGGTGAGTCGCTACAGGCTGATGGATGTCTGAGCCGCGGCCGGCAGGTTGCGCGAGACAGGGCAGACCTTCATCCTCTCCTGGAACAACGTCACTGCATCGGCATCAGCGGGCGTAGGCGGGTGCTGATGGCGGCGCCACGCCTCAACGCCGGTGAGGGCTGCCGAGCCAATCAGCAGTAGGGAAAAGCCCTGGCGCAGGCGCCGATCGCTCAGGTGCGGGGCCAGCCGCTGCCCCAGCACCCCACCGATGCTGCCGCCGCCTAGCAGGGGCACCATCAAAGGCAGGCTGGACGAGGGCCAGTGGCCTAGGGCGGCGAGGGCCACCAAGGCATTCACCGCGATCAGCAGCAGGCTGGTGCCACTGGCCAGGGCCATCGGCAGGCCGGCCAACAGCACCAGGGCCGGCACGATCGCAAAGCCTCCACCCACTCCGGCAATGCCGGTGAGCAGCCCCACCACCACCCCCTGCAGGGCCAGGAGTAGGGGCTGGGCCTTGCGGCTCTCGCTGGCACTTTCGCGGCCGACCCGCCCCTGGGACCTGTGGTTGAGCAACCAGGAGGCCATCAGGGCAGCGATGGCGAACACCGCCAGCTGGACGGGTTCGGGAATGGAACCGGCCTTCACCCAGCTGCCGCCGATCCAGCTGCCGGCCAGGGCTGGAATCCCCAGGATCAGGGCTGGTTTGGGGGCGAACTGGCCGCGGTGCAGGTAGGGCCCCAGGTTGGCCAGGGCCAGCAGCATCAGCAAGTACGCTTGGTCCAATTGGCGACGCACATTGGGTGAATTGGCCATGGAGGTTCTGGGCGCCGATGGTGAGGTGGCAAGCGATGATGCCCACCGAACTGCCTTGCAACGCTTGTGGCTTGTTAGCCGAGCCGACACCATTTATGCAGGCAGCAATGAGATTCAGCTCAATTTGATGGCAGAGCGGGCCCTGCAAATGCCCAAATAAGGGGCGACGCCCTTTATCGTCCAAGCAGACGATGCTGTTGAAAGCCCTTTTGCGCATCATCTAGGTCACTCTTTGACATCCTTTTTCCTATGAAAAATCCTCCCGACTATGTTCCTGGCCATGGCCTGCTTCGCGGCAAATCTGTGTTGGTCACTGCAGCGGCGGGCGCAGGCATTGGTTTTGCGGTAGCCAAACGTGCCGCTGAAGAAGGTTGCCGAGCGCTGTTCATCTCTGACGTGCACGAAAG
>CALJTZ010000162.1 GCA_937975655.1 uncultured Synechococcus sp.
CGGCGTAGAAGCCAGTGGCGTTGCGGTGGGTCACGGTGAGACACACCCCATCCACCGCAACGCTGTCGCCAAGGGCCAGGCCGGCGGGATCGAGGCCTGCTCCCGCGGGGATCAACACCTCCAGCCCTCCGGCGCGGCGCTGCACTTGCCCCACGGCCTGCACCAGACCGGTAAACATGCGGCGCCCCTATCAACGATGGCCATAATCGGGCAAAGGGCCCCGGGGCAAGCTGTGGTGGAAATGCGCGTTGCCGGCATCGCGCTGGATGCGGCCAGTCGCAGCCCGATCGTGCTCCTTCGCGACCCCTCAGGCCGCCGCCAGGTGCCGATCTGGATCGACCAAGCCCAGGCCCAGAACATCATGGCGGGGCTCAAACAGGAGCAATCGCCACGGCCCCTCAGCCACGATCTGATGGCCAGCCTGATGGCGGCTGGCGGCCTCACCCTGGAGCGGGTGATCATCCACACCATTGAATCGGCCACCTTCCGGGCGGTGCTGAAGCTCAGGAACGCCGGCGGCGAGGCCAGCGAACTGGACGCACGCCCCAGCGACGCCATCGCCCTCGCCCTGCGCACCGGCAGCAGCATCTGGATGCTCGAGGAAGTGGTAGCCGATGCTTCCATTCCCGTGGATGCCGAGGCCGATGCAGAGGATGCCGCCGATTTCCGCCGCTTCCTCGACGGCATCAGTCCGGCGGAACTGGTGCGCAACGTGAACAAGGCTCGAAGCGAGGCCGAACAGGCTGATCTCGACAGTGAAGACGACCAGGAGCCAGAGGAGGAGGACACCCCTGGCTGAGCGGCGTGCCTTCGGCCGAGGGCGCCCGGTGTCGGCGTTCACCCTCGGCACCATGCGGGCCGTGGAGAGCCCCCGCCAGATGGCGGCGGTGCTGGAGGCGGCTCTCGGCGCCGGCATCAACCACCTGGAAACCGCTCCCGCCTACGGACCCGCCGAGGCCTATCTGGGCCAGGCCCTGGCCGCACTCGCCGCCCGAGATCCCGGCGCCCGCGCCGGGCTGGTGCTCACCAGCAAGCTGCTGCCGGGCACGGATCTGGCAGCGGCCCAGCAGCAACTGCGCGACTGCCTCCAGCGCCTGGGCAGCCCGCACCTCGACAACCTGGCCGTGCATGGCCTCAACCGCCCGGAGCATCTGGAGTGGGCCCTGCGGGGGCCCGGCTCGGAGCTGCTGGCCTGGGCCCTGGGGGAGGGCCTGGCGGCCCAGGTGGGCTTCTCCAGCCACGGCAGCAATGGGCTGATCGAGGGCGCCCTGGCCTCGGGGCGCTTCAGCTTCTGCAGCCTGCATGTGCATCTGTTCGACCAGACGCGCCTGCCCCTGGCCCGCACCGCCCTGGCCGAGGGCATCGGCGTGCTGGCCATTTCCCCCGCCGATAAGGGGGGGCGCCTCTACGACCCACCAGCCGAGCTGAGCGCCGCCTGCGCCCCGTTTCACCCCCTCGAGCTGGCCTACCGCTTCCTGCTGGAGGAGGGGATCTCCACCCTGAGCCTGGGGGCGGCCCAGCCCTCGGATCTGATCTGGGCCAGGCGCTGGCAGGCGGGGGAGTTGCAGGGTTCAGCCCCCGCGCTGGCTGCAGCCCTGCAACGGCTGCAGCAGCAGGCCGCTGAGCGGCTCGGCAGTGATCGCTGCGGCCAGTGCCACGCCTGCCTGCCCTGCCCCAACGCCGTGCCCATTCCCGAGCTGTTGCGG
>CALJTZ010000163.1 GCA_937975655.1 uncultured Synechococcus sp.
GAGTTGCTGGTCGGGGTCGGGGGCGGCCTCTGGGCCAGCACCGGCGGGGAAGAGATCGGCCATCCCCCGCTGCCACCACTCGGGACGTGCCTGCGCGCCCTCAGCCATTGCACCTGCTCGCCTGTGCGGATGGTACGCAGCCGCCCCTTCAGGCCTCCTTTTCCAGCTCGCCCTTCATCCGCTCCAGGGTGCGGTCCATCTGCTCGAACATCTGCTCGGGGGTCATGCCGAACTGGCCCAACTGGGTCCGCAGCTGCTCCACGGTGAGCTTGGCCTGGAAGTCGTCGGAGAGCTCAAAGCGCTTCATGAACACGCGGTAGCGGTCCATCAGCGCCTCCATCCGATCGATAAAGAGCTTTTTGCCCTCCCGATCGAACTTGCCGTACTCGCCCCCCAGCTGCATGAGCTGCTGGTAATCGCCGAAGAGCCGCTTCGCTTCGTCCTGAACGATCTCGGATTCGAAGAAAGCCATGGCAATCGGGCCGGTGCGCTCCGATCGATTGTGCTGGGCCCCAGGGGCTGTGGCGAGTGCGGATCCACGCATCACAGGGCTGCGGAATCCGGCAATCCGGCACACAGTGACGGCGGTGCTTGAACCGCATTGGACTACACCCCGCTGATCGAGCAGGTGCGCCGCAACTCCAGAGACGGCAACCGGATGCTCCACGACTCCCGCCTGGTGGCCTGCATGGGCAGCCGCCTGACCCTGAGCCTGCTGATCAGCACCATTCAGCCTGGGGATCAGCTGGTGGGAGCCGCCACCACCGAAGCCGAGGGGCTGGCGCTGATCCGGGAGCAGCAGGGGACTGTGCTGCTCTGCACCGATCAGCTCGAGCAGGGCTGCGGCGTGGAGCTGGTGGGCCAGGTGAAGCGCCACCACCCGGAGGTGCGCAGCCTGCTGATCCTCACCCGCCACCAGCCCCTGGCACGCATCAAGGTGGCCATTCAGGCCGGGTGCAATGGGATCTGCGACGAATCGGAGCTGGGCATGGGCACGCTCAAGGCCGCCATCGCCGCCGTGAGCGGCGGCGGCCTCTACGTGCAGCGCAACCTCAACGCTGTGTACCTGGCCCATTACCCCGGCAGCCAGGGGTCGCCGCTGGCGACGCTGAGCAGCCGGGAAGTGGAGGTGCTCCAGCTCGCGGCCGGTGGCAACAGCAACCAGGAGATCGGCCAGCGCCTGTTCATCAGCCTGGAAACCGTGAAAACCCACATGCGCAGCGTGTTGCAGAAGCTGCAGGCCCGCGACCGCACCCACGCAGCCGTGGAGGGCCTGCGGCTGGGTTTGTTGGACTGGCCTGAATCTCGGTAAGGTCGGGCCGTTCTGCCGCGCGCCTTTGCCGCCATGGCCCGGGGCCACTGGTTGGATCCATTAGCCCGCACCCTGCTGGAGGCGGCGGGGCAGATCGCGCCGCGGCCGCGGCCGGAACCATCACAGCCCGACCCAGCCCCAGAAGCCAGACCGGAGCACGACCCGATCGAGCAGGAGCTGCTGGCCCTCAAGTTGGAGCAGGATCCCAACCGGCGCCTCAGCAATGCCCTGGAAGTGCGCCAGGCCGCCGCCCTCGGCTGGCGGCTGGACGTGAACCGGGCCACCGCCGCCGACTGGCTGGGCATCACGCCCGAGAGCCTGGCCTTGCGCCTGCTGCGCCACGGGCTGGTGGCCGACGGCGGCGCCGCGCAGCCGGAGCCAGCCGGGGCGGCCGCCCAGCGCTGGGACGAGCTGATCGAACGCCAGCTGCGCCAGGCCGACCAGGCGCTGGGCCGGCACCAGGGAACGGCCAGTCGGCCGAATCCGCTCGGCTACGGACTGGAATGGCTCAATACCGAATCGCGCCACGAGCTGCCGCGCATCATCCGCGAGAAGCACCTGGCGGACGGCGCCCGCGCCGGCCTCAAGCTCGCCCGCAAGGTGGTCGACCACTGTATTCCCCTCGATTACGACCAACCTGTCGAAATCCTCCCCGGAATTGGCCTCACCCTTTATGACGCGGGACACATTCTTGGTTCGGCGATGGTGGTTTTGTCGTTCCGCCAGGGAATCCATGACAGGCGGCTTGCCTTTACAGGCGACATCGGTCGCTCTGGTCTTCCCTACCTCAAACCCGCCCAAACTCTCCCCCCTTGCGATTACGCCATTTGCGAATCGACCTATGGTGGTCGCAAGCACGAAAGTCGCGAGGCCATGGGCCTGAAACTGGGCAAGATCGTCACCGACACGATCGAACGGGGTGGCAAGATCCTGATGCCCGCCTTTAGCCTTGGCCGAACCCAGGCCGTGCTTTTCCAGTCGGTAGAGAAAGGCCTTGTAGGGCAGGTCGAGCAGCTTGGCAGCGCGGCTGCGATTGCCCGATTCGCGCTAATGGCCAAGGAACATCCCGAGGCGGCTGCCTATGACGATGTGGCCCTGAAGCGGCTGCTGTTTATGACCATGGACGTGATCGCCCATCTCAAGGCAGAGCCAGTCTTTGATACTGATGGCCTGCAGATTGGTAAG
>CALJTZ010000164.1 GCA_937975655.1 uncultured Synechococcus sp.
TGAAGGCGTGATGCTGGAACTGGGGGCTGCCATCGCCCTGGGCAAACCCACCTTCCTCTATCGCGACGACTTCCGCCGTTGCAGCGACTCCGAGGACTATCCCCTCAACCTGATGGTGTTCAGCGGTCTGCCGCGCATCGGCTGGCAGGCCTATCTCTACGGCTCGATTGCCGAATTGGCAGACCCCGCCAAGGGGCTGATGCGCTGGCTGCAGACCACAGCAAAACCCGGCGGTGCTTCCTAGCCTTCCGCTGCTGATCGCCTGCCCCAGCCCATGACACGGCTGCTGACCCTCGCCACCGTTGCGGCCGTTGGCCTGCTGAGCAGCTGCGGGTCACCCGATCTCAAGGCCCTGCAAAAGATCGCCTGCGAACAGGCTGCTGCCTCGATCGATCTGCAATCCATCGCCCAGATGGATGCCCTGCGCAAGGCCCTCGGTGTGGCCCCCGATGTGGACCCGATCAACTACTGCCGCTCCCTGGGGGCGGTGATGGAACCGCAGGTCAAGCAGGACGCAGGCACAGGCGAGAACTGAGCCACAGCCCAATCAAACAATCAGGTGATCACCTGAAACCAGCTCTGCCCTGGTGAGCCCCAAGACCAGGGCACTGCCGCGGGCCCCCACAACATCCACCCCCCGGTCGGTATCGGTCAGGGAATACAGCGGACTTCCAAGAATCAACTTGTCACCATCACGCAGTGAGAAGTCCTCAATGATGTTGCGCCCCCTGGACGCCACAAAGCGATCCTCACCGGCTCCGCCCCAGAGCCTGTTCTTGCCCGTTCCAGGCCGGATCAGATCGTCGCCAGCATCACCCCAGATCTGATCGCGCCCCGCAAACCCAAACAAACGATCATCGCCTTCGGCGCCATAGATCGTCTCGTTCAGCGAGGTGCCCGTCACACGATCATTGCCATTGCCACCTGAGAGCGCCAGTCCGGGAACACCCCGCACAAGCCCCTTGCCATTCTTCGCGTAAACAGCCTGAAAATAATTATTGGTGATGTTATCGCGGAACTGATTGTAGATCCTGCGGTTGCCCTCGCCGTAGGCAGGCTCGATCGTAAAGTCCTGCTCAAATGTCTTGGTTTGCTTGACCCAACCTGCAGGTAGCTCTGCCCGCTCAAAGGCCAGACCAGGATCGTCCGCATAGGCACTATCCACAGAGCCAAGAATGAATTCATTGCCGTTTTTATCGGCCGCGAAGTAGTACTCAATCGCAGCACCTTGCTCATCCTTGGCGGCAAAGGTCTGCGGCTGATTCTTATCGTTTACAATCAGCTGCAAATCGCCTGGGAGCGGCGGCCCAGCAAGGGCGGCGGAATAGCGGGTGAGCCCTGCCGGGTAATCCTCTCGGCGGAATGGCTCAATCGCCATATAGTTAAATGTGTTATAGAGCCACGTATATCCCTGGCTGTCTGTAATGTAGTCGTACTCACCATCATCCAGCAAGGGACTACTCTCGAAAGGCCCAGAAAATAGCGGCGTCCGCAGTCCAGTATTCAGAGCGAATCCCGGATCAGGCTGATAGCTGTCAAACTCCGAATCTGGCAGGGGATTGTAATTAGTCGGGTAGGGCTCATAGCCAACGTTCACGTACACCCGAATCGGGCCATAGCCAGCTGCATTCAGGCCGCTGATGTCGAAGATCTCGGTGCCGGGGGCCATGCAGTCTCTGGGCGATGCGATGGCAAGCTAATCAGCGGCCATAGACAAGTCAACCAGGCCTTCGGCCCCGGCATCGATGGGTCAATGCGCTTCTGAATTACCCCGATTTGGGGACACAGGATCCGGACCTGCGATTTCTAGGGTGGAGCCAACATCAAATCCGTGGGTGATGCCGTGGCCCATGCCTTCGAGCAACAGCTTCATTCCAGGCCCCCTTTGGAAACCTGCATGGGACGCACCTGCATGAAATGGAGCGCCGATGGAGAGCTCACCGACCTCGATCTCCAGCTGATCCTCGAGCGGCTCGGCCAGGTGGATCACAAGATGTCCAACGCCCACTCCAAGGGCCGCGGTTTGCCGGTGGCCTCAGGTTGTCCATAGCCTGACCGCTGCATGCCTCTGGGGTCGATGTCGTTCTTCGTGAAGCTCACGGATGCCATCGCCAGCCATCAGTCGCTGCTGATCGCCGGATTGGATCCCAACCCCGAGATGCTCGAGAGCTGGAATCGCCAGCGGGGCAGCAGCACCGGCTCCTTCCTCTCCCAGGCGCGCCGCTGGTTGAAGGCGGTGATCAATGCCACAGACGAGCACATCTGTGCCTACAAACCCAGCCTCGGCTTCTACCAGGCCCTGGGGCCCACGGGCCTGGAGCTGCTGCATGAGGTGCGTGATCTCGTGCCTCGATCCATCCCACTGATCGTTGACTGCAAACACGGCGACCTCAACAGCTCCAGCGCCCTGGCCCACTACCTGTTTGAGGAGCTGGGGGCCGATGCCGTGACCCTCTCGCCCCTGCCAGGACAGGACATCGCCGCCCCATTTCTGCTCCATGGCGACAAGGGCGTGGTGGTGACGTGCCACAGCTCCAACCCCGCCTCCCGCGTGGTGCAGCACTATCCCAATGCCAGCCAGCCCCTGTATCTGGAACTGGTGCGGGAAGCCCAGCGCTGGGGCACACCCGAGCAGGTGCTGCTGGAGATCGGCACCAGCGAACCCGAGATCCTGGCGAGGGTGCGGCAGGCCGCTCCCTCGCGTTTCGTGATCCTGCGCAGCCTCTGGGCGGAGGAGCAACGGCTGGAGGCCCTGTTGCGGGCAGGGCTCACCCCCGCCGGCGATGGCATGCTGCTTCCCCTGCCCCAGAACCTGCTGGTGGGGGAGGACATCGGCGCCCAGGCCCTGCAGCTCAAAGGCACCATTCTCTTGGCCGAGGAAGGCATCAATATGTTCCTCGCTGGTTTGCGGCATGAAATCGATGCTTACATGGATTGGCTACATCGCGATCCACGTTTTGCCGATATCGTTGCAAAAGAAAGCTTTTCTGATCGCCAACCGTTCACCAAATTGTTAGT
>CALJTZ010000165.1 GCA_937975655.1 uncultured Synechococcus sp.
TGGATCTGGATCTGGCCCACCATTACGTGCAGTCGTTGGGACGGGCCGAGTCGCGCGAGGCCTTTGAGCAGATCTTCGAGGTGATCGCCAAGGAGTTTGTGCTCACCCGGGATCTGGTGCTGGCGATCACCGGCCACCAGCGCCTGCTGGACGGTGATCCGGCCCTGCAGCTCTCCGTGGAGTTGCGCAACCGCACCATCATTCCCCTGGGCTTCCTGCAGGTGGCTCTGCTGCGGCGCCTGCGGGATCAGAACCGCCAGCCCCCCATGAGTGAGGCCGCCGCCAGCGATGACGGACGCACCTACAGCCGCAGTGAGCTGCTGCGTGGTGCCCTGCTCACCATCAACGGCATCGCCGCCGGCATGCGGAACACGGGTTGAGGAGCTTCCTGGGCCCGTGTTGGATTCGCTCTTGATTCCCTTTCGCAGTCAGCCCCAGCCGCCTGTGTTGCCGGAGGGTTACAGCCTCGAAGGCGGGGCTCCTCCCGCGGCGGCGGAGCTCAATGGCCTGCTCGTGGCCTGCGGTGATCCCTCCCGCGACTGCGAGCGCCTGGAGCGGGCCCTGGCTCGCAGTGCCTGGCAGCTCACGGTGCGCAACAACGCCGGTGCACTGGTGGGATTTGTGCGGGCCACCAGTGATCTGGCCCTCAATGCCAACCTCTGGGACCTCAGCGTTCATCCCAGCGAAACGGAGCACGCGCAGCAACTGCTGCTTGTGCTGGTGCATGGCGCCCTTGGGCGGCTGCGGCGGGAGCTGCCCGGTTGCAGCATTTCGGTGGCGGCTTCACCGGTGGCTCTGGAGGCCCTGCGACGCCATGGCTTTGTGGTGGATCCCGGCGGCATCCGTGCCATGGGCCTGCGTCTCTAGCCAGACGGCACGCGTTCAGCGTGTCGGCCTGCACCCTGCAGAACCGGAAGCCAACGAGCATGGAGGGACTCGAACCCCCGACATTCAGAACCGGAATCTGACGCTCTATCCAACTGAGCTACATGCCCGTGCAGGGATCGGATCCCTCCACGGGCCTTACCTTACCCGTCAGACGGCCCCAGACCCATTCGGCTGCATCGCCTGGAGCTGCTGCACTTCCGCAACTACGGCCGGCTCAGTCTGAGTCTCGAGGCGCCGCGGCTGCTGGTGATCGGCAGCAATGGCGAGGGCAAGTCGAACCTGCTGGAGGCCGTGGAGTTGCTGGGCAGCCTGCGCTCCCATCGCTGCAGCGCCGATCGGGATCTGATCCAGCAGGGGGAGCGCCAGGCCCTGATCGCCGCCGACTGTGCGGATGGCGATCGGCTGGAGCTGGAGTTGCGCCGGCAGGGCGGTCGCCAGGCACGCCGCAACGGCAAGCTGCTGGAGCGGCAGCACGAGTTGATCGGTCCGCTGCGCTGCGTGGGTTTCAGCGCCCTGGATCTCGAGCTGGTGCGGGGGGAGCCTGCCCTGCGGCGCCAGTGGCTGGATCGGGTGGTGCTGCAGCTGGAGCCCGTGTACGCCGAACTGCTCAGCCGTTACGGACGCCTGCTGCGCCAGCGGGCCCAGCTGCTGCGGCGGGGCCTGGGCCAGGGGCATCTGGGGGATCTGCTGGAGGTCTTTGATCAGCAGATGGCCCTGGTGGGCACCCGCCTGCACCGCCGCCGTCTGCGGGCCCTCACGCGGCTGCAGCCCCTGGCGGCTGCCTGGCAGCAACGGCTCAGTGGTGGCCGTGAGCAGCTGCACCTGCTCTACCGCCCCGGCAGTCTGCTGGAGGGGGAGGAGGCCGAAGCCCCCTGGCGGGAGGCCCTGCTGGAGCAGCTGCGGGCCCAGCGCGACACGGAGCTGCGCCTGGGCCAGTGCACGGTGGGGCCCCATCGCGATGAAATTGCCCTGGAGATCGGCGAGCAGCCGGCCCGGCGCTATGGCTCGGCGGGGCAGCAGCGCACCCTGGTGCTGGCACTCAAGCTGGCGGAGCTGAACCTGGTGCACCAGCTCTGGGGGGAACCGCCGCTGTTGCTGCTCGACGATGTGCTCGCCGAGTTGGATCCCACCCGCCAGCAGCTGTTGCTGGAGGCCGTGGGGGAGGGGCACCAATGCCTGGTGAGTGCCACCCACCTGGGGGCCTTTAGCGGCGGTTGGCACGACAGTTCCCAGGTGGTCACCGTGACGGCCGGTTGCATCAGCCCTACGAGCTAGTGTTGTGCGCTGTTTGCCTGGATCTGATGACCCAAGCGGCCTGCCTCCACCCGAACCCGGGATGGACCGGAGCTGAGAGCACCTTCTCCCATAGCCCCCAAACACCCAGTGCCACCGAGATGGTGGGCAAACACTGCATCCTCGAGCTCTACAACTGCGATCCCGCCAAGCTCGACGACGAGGCTTTCCTCAGGAACGCCATCACCACCGCTGCAAAGCGTGCTGGCGCCACTCTCCTGAATCTGATCACCCACCGGTTTGACCCCCAGGGTGTGACGGGGCTGGCTCTGTTGGCCGAATCCCATATCTCCATCCATACGTGGCCCGAGTCGGGTTACGCCGCTGTGGATGTGTTCACCTGTGGTGATCACACCATGCCGGAGCGTGCCTGCATCGTGCTGAGCGAAGAGCTCAATGCCGGCAACTACAAGCTCAAGAGCTTCCGGCGCGAAACCCCCGGTTCCGTGGCCGGTGCCGAGCGCGAGCCGGTGTTGGCGGCGGCCTGATCCGCTGCCTGCCGGTCTTGAGCCCCTCCGATCGGAGGGGCTTTTTTGTGCACGGTTCAGGGCGTCAGGTCGCGGTTGAGCTTGCCGCTCACCAGGCCCTCCAGGTCGAGGCTCACGGCCGAAAAGCCCAGCTCGCGGAAGGTGCGCACCAACTCCAGTCGCTCCACGCGCTGCAGCAGGGCCTCCACCTGATGGCTGGGCAGTTCGATGCGGGCCGTTTCCCCCTGGCTGCGCACCCGCAGCTCCTCGAACCCCTGCTGACGCAACCAGGCTTCGGCGGCGGCCACCCGGTGCAGCCGCTGGGCGTTGATGCTGTCGCCGTAGGGGAAGCGGGAGGCCAGGCAGGGCT
>CALJTZ010000166.1 GCA_937975655.1 uncultured Synechococcus sp.
AGGCGTCGCCAAAGCACCGCCCACCACATAGCCCATCACAGGCAAAGTCGCCATCCACCCGTAAGGGGCCATGCTCAAACCCACCAGGCCGTTGATGGCAATAAAGGTGACGTTGTTGGTGAGGAATAGCCCTTGGCACAGAGCGAGTAGCCAAAGGCTGCGGTTCATGGTTGAGTCAGTAAAGTGAGTGCTGCCAATGCAGCGGTTTCGGCCCGTAGAACGCGGGGGCCCAGGGAAGCCGGGGAGAAGCCGGCGGCAATAGCGGCCTCTTCTTCATGGCTGCTCAAGCCCCCTTCGGGACCGGATAGAAACCAGACCGGTGCCGGGCCGGCGGGCAAGGAGGCCACCGGGGTGCTACCGGCGCGCAAAGAGAGTAGCAAACGTTGCTGGGCGCCGGATTGCGCGCTCGGGCTTTTGAGCCACTGAGCCAGCGTTTGCATGGGGTGCACCACGGGTACCAGGTTGCCGCCGCACTGTTCGCAAGCCGCCACCGCTACGCTTTGCCAGTGGGCCACTTTCTTTTCGGCCCGCTCGCCACTGAGCTTGAGCACACTGCGTTCTGTCATCAGGGGCTGGATGCTGGCCACACCGAGTTCGGTGGCCTTCTCCACCAGCCAGTCCATGCGGTCGTTGGCGGGCATGCCCACGGCGAGGTGAATCTGACGTGCCGGCTCGCGGGCCACGGTGCGGCGCTGGGTTCTGGCCTGGCTGCTGCCGCTGAGCCGGAAGAACAACTCGAAGGCTTCTCCCACCGGGGCCTGGATCACGCTGCCGTTCAGCTGGGCGCCACCGCGGGCCTGGGCCAGCTCGACTTGCAGGTCGGGGTCGTCCGGGCACTTCAGAGCCAGCTCGATGCGGTTGCGATTCCCGAAGTCCAGGCCGAGTTGCTCCACCTTCTTCACCTGGATCTCCAGGCAGTGGAGGCCAGCCACGCCTTGGCGCCAGTGGGCCTCGATCTGGAACTGCTGGGATGAGCCTCCGGTTGCACCCCGGTGTTGGAGGGTGAGCACCGGGATCAGTCGCTCCTGCAGGCTGTTGCCGCCATGCACGAAGCGCATGTCGTGCTTGCCGGTGTCGAACACGGCGGTGTCCTCCGGCATCATCAGCTGCCCCTCCACCCCCTGGTAGCCGAGGTCAGCCAGGGCTACGCGCACCTCGCCGTCGTGATTGGCGGCATGGGGGCGGAACACATGCCGCCGGGATGGCACGTTCCGATTGCCGTGGCGGCGCACGGCCGGGCCTGCCCCCTCATTAAGCAGGAAGCCGTGATCGGAGGTGATCACGAAGTTGCGGATGCCAGCGGTGCGCAGGCGCTGCCAAGCGGCCCTGAGGCTTTGCAGCACCCGATCAAAGACATCGAGGCCCACACCCTTCTCGCCCGCCGAATCGATCTCGCGGCTGTGCACCATCAGCAGGCGTGCCTGCTCTACCTTCTTCTTGAGGGTGTCGGCCTTGAGGCTGGTGACCTCCTCCAGCGTGAGCTTGAGGCAGTTGCCGCCGGCGGTCCGGGCCTGCATGGCGCGCAGGCGCGTATCGGGGGTGTTCACCAGAAACTCCCCGGCCCGGAACCCCTGGATGGATCCGCCATCGCTGGAGGGGAGGCTGGGGCTGAGCTTTCCTTGCGACACCACCGGTGCCAGCACGTTCATTCCCACTTCGGTCACGGTGGGGAGCTCTGCAAGGCGTGCCTTGAGCTGCACCGGGCGCCATGCGCTCGACGTAGTCGACGGCGCGCTTGGACAGCAGGTCAGTCAAGTAGCCTTCTTCCGG
>CALJTZ010000167.1 GCA_937975655.1 uncultured Synechococcus sp.
CCACGTCGATACAGGACCCATTTAAGGGTGGTCGTCATTCTGACGCGCTTCCCTCTTGTGTCCTGATGATCCAGGACTTCAGCGGTTTCAGCGATCTTATTGAGCTCTTTAACCATGGCATTCTCATCAATCTCCGGGCAAGGGTCGAAGCCCATGTGCCTCCAAAAGCTTGCGGCTTGCTCTTGTGAAGCATCTAGATAGACGAGCGGCGCCGGAATGCCATTTTCTGCTTGCTCCAAAAGGAATCGAAAGATGTCCCTGACCAATCCTCCGGCCACGCCTTGATTTTGATATGCGGTAGCTACTGCAAACTGGCCAATGAAATAGGCTGGAACAAGTGGCGGCCCGTCTTTAAGGCGGCCTGATCGGAGCGAGCCAAGCGCTTCTCTTTCTAATTGCTTGAAAGTGAGTGCATATATCCCGGCAACCTGCTGCGTGTCTTGGTCAATGACAACGCATATGCGATTCAGCCAATTTTCTGCATTTGAATGAGCGTGCCGCTTGATCCAGCGTTCAATCGAGCGGTCGCCGCAGCTGAAGCCGGTGAGGTCGTGATGTGGCTGAAGAGGCTGCGGCGGAGAAAGCCTCAGTCCCAAGGCGCTTTTCTGCTGAGTACGCGCGCCACGCGGGGGTCGTAGCGGCCCGGCTGTTCGAGGCGACTCACCAGGGCGTCGAAGTCCTCAGCAGGCAGCACGACACGCTCGGGGTGCAGTTGCTGGGCCGCAGTCCCGGGCTCGGCTTGGAGGGGATGATTCCCCGCTGGGTCAGCTGTTGCAGGCACGAGTTGAACCTACAGCGGGCTCCAACCATAGAAGTCCTGTCCAGCGCTTGAGCGTTTCTGTGCTGATTGTTCTGGGATCTGCTGGCCGGCCCTGTAGGCATGGTTACCGAGTCATTTGCCTTGGCCTGCCTGAACGTTGATGGGTGCGACATGCCCTATGTGTCCAGTCCACTCAACAGCTCCGCCAGCCACTGGGGTAGCTCGGCACGGACGGAGAGCAGGGCTTCCCACTCCTGGGGCGGCAGCACGGTTCGGAGCTGCGGTAGAGACGCTGAGGCCTGATCCGGGCCAAGCCAGGTGAGTGCCCGGATCGCCTGGCCGGCGGGGCGATCGGGCAGCAGGAAGTTCCAGGCGGCTGCCGGGCGGATCGTGACCTGCTGCTTCCCGAAGACGTAGCGCTTCTGGCTCCGGCTGCGGGACAGATAGGTCTGCACCGCGGGCATCTGGGTGGTGAGGCCAAGAGCGTTTGCCGCGGCGGCACCACTGCTCACCAGCCGCTGCCCACCCTCCTGGTTGAACTGGGTGATCACCACCTCCGGAGACGGTGGCCTGGTCCCGAAGCGACTACGCACGGGCAGGGCGTAACGGCCGCGGGTGATCTTCACGAGCTGGCCGCGAGCCGCCAGGCGGCGCAGGGCCTGGTCCACCGCATCGCGCTTGCCCAGCGCCAGGAACTGCTTGGCCGCCAGCAGGGATCCCTCCGGGCGCTTGCCCGCGGCCTCCAGGATCTGTTCGCTCAGCGCGGCCATG
>CALJTZ010000168.1 GCA_937975655.1 uncultured Synechococcus sp.
CGGTGCGCAGGCGCTGGCCGATCTCCTGGTCGTTCAGGGGCCTGGCCTCGATGCGCTCGATGCCACTGGGCTCCTGCTCCGGCGGCAACAGCTGCACGGCACCGGCGCAGTCGCGGCCAATGGCGGCCAGCAGATCGAAGGCACTGGTGCTGGCTGCCTGAAACCGGGCCTGCGCTCGGCGACGGATGGCGTCACTGTCGGGCAGGAGGTTGTCGAACCAGCTCTCCACGGCGGTACCTCTGAGGGTGGTGGCCCCGAGGCCAGCAGGTAGCGACAGCGACAACGGGCGGAACTGGCTGGAGCGGAGCCAGGCCTCGCTGTAGCTGAACTCCTGGGGGCCACGGGCCGGGAGCGACCAGGTGCCCACCCGCATGCCGTTCATCCACACCGCCAAGGAGCGCGCATGCGTGGGCCTTCCCCTCACCACTCGGTTGGCTCGCTGGAGATCTGTCGTGCCCGCACCACCAACTCGAGGTCGAGGGCCGCCAGGATCAAGAGCAGCCGCTCCACGGTGAGGCGCCCGGGCTGCAACTCGAGCTGGGACAGCCTGGCCTGGCTCGTGCCACCGGCTTTCAGGGCCAGATCCTGCTGGCTCAGGCCCTGCTGCTGCCGCACACCCCTGAGCAACGTCCCTAGCTGGGCGGGTGCACGGATCACCTGCTCGCCTGCGGCCATGCCTCACTCGGAATCTCAATAAACGCACAATAACAGGATTGCCAATAAATGATATCTATTGAGATTCCGGTTAGGCAGGGGCATGGGCAATGGCAGGTCTTGCCAGGGCTCGCCCTGAAGGCGGAAGCACGCCACCGCTCTTTCGCACGAAAAACAGCTGGGATCGATGCTGCGGCGCTGACGCTGCATTCAGCAACGTTCATACCGCTTGTGGCCCAGTCCTGCAGCAGTGCCGCCCGCTCCGCGCCCAAGCGGGCAGCCGGCACCTACGCCCCACCCTCGCCGCTGGAAGACCTGCACATCCTCGACTTCCTCGAGCTGGCCGGCTCCCAGTCCAAGGCGGGCATCGCCCTGGCGATGCACCAGAGCACCGTTTGCCGCAGCCTGCAGTTGATGCAGCACCAGTTCAAGCTGGAGCCGCGGCACGGTTCACCGGTGTGCCGGCACGGGCACAACACCTGCCTGCAATACCTGCGCCTGGCTTACCGGGAGCACCGGTTGATGGAGGGGCTGCTGCGTGTCGGCACCGACGTGCTTCACCAGAGCTTGCTGAGCAGCCTGGCGGGGGTGCAGCTGGTGCCACCCCGGTTTCGCAGCGGTGAGCACTGGGCCGAACTGGTGCGCCATGGCCTGCTCGATGGGGCCATCGTGAGCTCCTTCTGCTTGGAAAAGCTGCAGCTTTCCGGCCAGGCACCGCAATGGGATGGGCTGGCCGCGCTCCCCCTGGGTCAGCTGGACTTGCAGCTGGTGGCCACCACGCCATCGACGCGGCGGGTGTTGTTGCCGCGCAAGGGAGCCACGCCGCTGCTGCGCCAGGCGGTGGAGTGGCATGGCTTTGCGGTGGAGCAGCATCCAGCGGCCTGCCAGGAACCGGCGGCCTGGATCAAGCGGGCGCGAGACAGGAAGCTAGCGATGCCGATCTGCACAGACCTGCTGGGAACAGCCTGGATCGCGGCCCATGGCCTGATGCCCCTGGCAGACCAGCCACCCCTGATCGAGCAGCTGTGGTTACTGCTGCCGCAGGGGGCGTTGAACACCAAGGCGGCCCGGCAGTGCCTACGGCTGCTGCGGGTGCAGATCAACAAGGCGCAAACAATGCAGGATCGGCATAGAAGCCAGTGCTGATCGCTGTTGCAGAGGCTGCGGATCGACGGCAAATCGCCGCACCTGCCACCAGAATTGGAGCTGTCTTGCCTAGGGGCCGACCAGCGCCTGATAAGCGAGAGGAGCATGCACGATCCAATCGGAGCTTTCACCCGAATTCGTGAGCTCTACCTCAGCTACCTGGACACTGCCTTCCGGATCGAAGACCAGGGAGTCGCCGAAGAGCGCCAGAAGCTCCTCCGCTCTGCGGGCTCCCTCTGCACCGAACCTCTTCTGGAACCGCAACCGGAGTGGGGCAAAGATGAGCGCGGATTCCAGGATTTACTCAATGAGCAAGGGGATCAGGCCGTTCTTGCCCCGCTGTCGCCACAGTCGCGCGAGCTGTTCCTGAAGCTCATTGGCTGCGGCCTGATTGGGCGGGATCAAAAGGGCAGTCTGTTCCACCCCTACCGGCACCAACTGCAGATGTTGGCCAGAGGCGTGCGGGACGGGCAGGCTGGGATTGTGACTTCAGGTACCGGGTCGGGCAAGACCGAGTCGTTCCTGCTCCCAGTGCTGGCCACGATCCTCGACGAGGCCAAACGAGAGCGTGGGGGATGGAGCCCACCAGCACCGGGCTACCTAGAACATCGCTGGTGGTGCGATCCGCAGGGAAAACCTTATGCGGTGCGTGATCGCGAGGGTGTCTATGACCTGCGAGAGGGAATCAAGGTCCGAGGCCTCGAGTGGGATGGCTTCCATAAGCGCCATCAACGAGCCGGTGAAACCCGTCCCGCTGCGATCCGCGCCCTTGTTCTCTACCCAATGAATGCCCTGGTCGAAGATCAGATGGCACGTTTGCGAGCTGCGATCGACTCCCAGGATGCCAGGGCCCTTCTAACCCAGGAATTACAGGGCAATCGTATTTTCTTTGGGCGATACACCGGGCAAACACCAGGTGGGCCCTGCTACTGGCGTCAACACGAACGGTCTCTGGCTGGTCTTGCGACAGGCAGCGGCACCAGCCAGCTCAAGGATCTGATCCCTGGCTGCGGTAGCACTCAGACCCTGACGCAGTGGAAGCAGCAGGTGAAGTCGTCACGTCAGCGACGTGTCGAAGAGATGCTGATCGCGTATGCGCGAATGGAGGATCTGCAGCGGGCTGTCCGTTCCCAGTTGGAGCTCAATCCCGATCAGCAGGCGGGATGGGCGCAAACCGATGAGCAGCGAGAAACAGCCTTTGCCTTTCCTTCTACGGATGGGGCTGAGATGCTCTCCCGCTGGGATATGCAGGAGACACCGCCCGACATCCTGATCACCAACATCAGCATGCTCAACGCCATGCTGAGCCGCTCCAGTGAGCAGCGGATGCTGGAGCAGACCAGGGACTGGCTGGCCAGCGACTCGCGCAATCGCTTCACCCTCGTGATCGATGAGTTGCACCTCCAGCGCGGTAGCGAAGGCACAGAGTTCATGTACCTCTTGCGGCTTCTGCTGGTCCGACTAGGCCTTGATCAGCCTGAGCGCCACAAGCAACTCCGCCTATTGGCCTCCAGCGCTTCGTTGCCCTCCAAAGGCGATGGTGCCGAACAGAGCCTCGATTATCTGCGGGACGCTTTCGCTGATTTCGGGCTCCCCCTTGGTTCTCAGAGAGAGCATTGGGAGGAGGCGATCGTGTCAGGCGATGTTGTTTCTCCTCCTGAAGCCAAGGGCCGTTGGGGGCTTCCCACGGATCCAGAACAGGTGCTGTTGGGTTGCAGGCGGTTCTGGCAAGCCACTGGCATTGGAGGAAGCGACGCTGAAGACAACAGCGACGCTCTCCTTCCACTGGATGCCCTGGACGGTGCAACCCCAGAGCGAACGGCGCTGCTCGATGCACTCCAGGTTCCGCAGGCGGACGATCCCGCCAGTCGCTGGCTGACGTTCGCTGAAGCCGCTGGTCACGCGCTTGTGCAAGCGTGCCGCGATCCAGAAGCACCCGATCACACCCGAGCTACACCGATCGGCTTGATCGCCGCAAGGATCTGGCCAGGCCATGGCTGGGCTGAGCGGGATGTGGAGCAGGTGCTGCGGCTGCTCTGTGCCGCTGTGGGTTGCACCGGTGAGGGAGCCTCTGGCACGGGTGCGGCGTTGCCGCGCTTCCGCCTGCATACCTTTTTCAAGAGCCCTGAAGGCCTCTACGCCAGCGTTGTCCCCCCAGGCCAACGGCATGGTGGTGATGCCATGCGTTGGCAAGGACCGCTCTCGCACAACCTGGCGGGCAGAAGACTGGAGCAGACCGGATCTAGTGGTGGAGCACAGCTAAGGCGTCAGTTCGAGCTGTTGCACTGCGAATGCTGCGGCGAAACCTTCCTGGGCGGTGTTCGAGGCCGAGGGCGTCACGAAGAGCAGGGACAGGAGCAGGTTGAGGAGTTGCTGCCCCATGAAGCTGAGACCGAACGGCTGCCAGACCAGCCGCTGGCAGATCGCTTTGAAGACCTCAGCTACGAGGATTACGCCATTGTCTGGCCAAAGGACGAGAACTCCTCCCCCGAAGCCGATCCCGACAACGAGACCTGGTTGCCGGTCTGGCTGGATCCCGTCAGCGGTGTTCTGCATCGCCAGGCCCCTGGCCATCAGGACTGGCAGCCGGCATATCTGTTCCAGCGCACCAGCCGTGCAGACGTTCGTGGGTTGAACAACAGCAGCGCCACCAGCCACCGACCCTGCCGTTGCCCGCGCTGCAAAAGCGACTACGCCCAACGGCGCGGGTTCACCAAAAGCCTGATTCAGTATTCACCCATCCAGAGCCTGCGGCCAGGCTTCAGCCGCACCACCCAACTGCTGGCCACAGAGGTCTACGACGCCCTGGCCCGTGGCAAGGATCAAGCGCCGAAGCTGGTGAGCTTCGCCGACAGCCGGCAGACCGCAGCGCGAACAGCTCTGGATGTCGAGCACCTCCATCACCGGGATCTGCTTCGAGAGGTACTGATGGTCACCCTGATGGAAGTGGATGCCGAACGGCGACGACATGCCGAAGGCGACCATCCCGATCAAAAAGAGCTCAAAGAGCTAGATGAAGATCTCCAGGCGTTGCGAGCGGCCGGCCGCGCCAACGATTCGCCGGCAGTGCGAGCCCTCCTGGAGCGACGGCAACAACTTGCTGTACCGCTGCAGCAACAAGCCCTGGGCGTGATCCCCTTCAGCGAAATCCTGGAGATCGAAGATCCAAAACCTGGCGACAAGGTTCGACCTTTCCTGCGGCAGTTGATTGCTCTTGGGGTGCATCCCTTTGATGATCGAGGGATGAGCTGGGTGGCGACGGAGACATCGCGCCGCCTGCGCTGGTGGCAACTGTTTGAGCGCGATCCGGATGGAGATGGATACCTCTGGTGTATTCCTTCGGGTGCAGGCCTCACCAAGGCCGATTTCAGCCGAGCCGCTGGCGACATGGTGCGCCGGCAAGTGTTGAAGGCTCTGGCTGATGTGGTGTTCCACAAGAGCTACTTTGCGATTGAGGCCACGGGCCTGGCCTTCCCGGTACCTCTGCCGACACCTGAGCAGTTGGCGGAGGAAATCTTTGATGTGGCTGAGCTGCAACGAGCGGCAGCCTGGCTTCGCATCTATGCCGATGACTACCGCTACGCACCGTGCCCCTGGCCCACCAAAGAAGCTCCCATCAATGCTGATTCCTTAGAGAGTGGCCGCTCGAATATCTCACGGCTGCTTGTGAAGTTTGCCGAAAAACAAGGGGGCGAGCCGATTGATTATCTATTCAAAGCCCAGGCCCTTCTACGCCGCTACGGCGCTCACTCGAGCCCAAACCACGATTACGTGGAGCTCACACGGATCGGCTTTCAGCTGCCCGCCGATAGCGATCCTTACTGGCGATGCGCGAACTGTGGGCGTGTGCACCTCCATCGCGGGATCGGCGCATGCACCCGCTGCGGCACGACACTGGATGCAGAGGCCAGCGGGCTACGTGGTGACCTGATCCGCAGCCACGTATTTGGCAGGCGGCTGCGGCGCACGATTGATGCCTGGAGCAAGGCTGGCAGCTCGGGCAATGAGTTGTTCCGCCTCCGCTGTGAAGAGCTCACCGGGCAAACAGTTGATCCGGGCAGCCGCCAGCGAGAGTTCCGTGGGATCCGGCTTGAAGAGGATCGCCTCCATGACCTTGAGCCGCATGGCATCGAAATGCTGTCGGTGACGACCACGATGGAAGTGGGAATCGATATCGGTCCATTGGAGGCGGTGTTGCAGGCCAACATGCCGCCGCAGCGCTTCAACTATCAGCAGCGGGTTGGTCGGGCTGGTCGCCGCGGTCAGTCGTTTTCATTTGTGGTCACGTTGTGCCGATCCCGCAGCCACGACCTGCACTACTTCCGCAATCCAGAGATCATTACTGGCGCCTCACCGCCGCCACCGTTCCTGGTGAAACGGCTGGCTCGGATTGCGGAGCGACTGCTGCGCAAGGACCGCTTGATCCAGGCCTTCCGTTGGATTGAGCAGCGGCAACGGGCGCAGCACGGCTTCTGGGCTGGTGATCTGGTTCGCCCCGTGGATGTGCATGGCGACTTCATTCCCGCCACAGCTATGGCCGATCCTTCATTGCGGCCGCAATGGCAGGGCTGGCTGCAGGAAGCCCTCGAGGCCACCTCCGACCAGGCAGCGCGAACCCAGGCAGCCCTGGACCGACACCGCCAGACCGAACTGCCCGATACCGAGAAACTGCCTCTGGAACCGGTCTCGACTCTGGTTGCCACCGTCGCCACCGGATCGCAGCGGATTGGTGCCAACACTTCAGGCTTGGCAGCCCATCTAGCCAATGAAGGTGTTCTGCCGATGTATGGCCTTCCAACCCGAGTGCGCGATCTGGTGGTTGGGCAAGACCGCGGCAAGAGGGAAACGATCAGCCTGAACCGCGACCTGGAGGTGGCGATCTACGAATTCGCACCCGGGAACGTGCTGGTGCATGATAAACAGGAGCATCGCTGCATTGGCCTCAGCCCACGCATCGGCCGGGTAGGCCCCCAGCTCAGAACGCTGCAGGATCGCCCATGGGATCTGCGGCTGGAGCTGGGCTGCTGCCCTGTATGCGGCGCCTGGCAAGACGTCGCCGAGGAAAGGGACGACAGCGCACTGACCTGCCCGAGCTGCCGCACCACGTCGGCTGCGGAGGATTGGGAAATCCGGAGCTGTCTCGAGCCGGCTGCGTTCCGCACCGACTTCACGCCATCAAGGGATCTGGATGGCCTCAGCGGCAGTCAGAGTTATGCGTTGAGCGCTGATGCTGCACCTCCTCAAGCGCAGGCCTGGAAGCAGTGGCTTAAACAAAGCCCGTTTGGCGTTCTCGAGCTGCAGTTGCTCACCAACCCTGGCTGCACGGTGTATCGGCTCAACCGTGGACCGCAGGGTGATGGTTTCCAGCTCACCTGGCGAGAAGGCGAGCTGCGGCGCATGAATGCCAACAGAGTGCTGCGGGCAGCCGACGAGCCGGCGCTGAAGGCACAGGCGATCGATCGGCGCCTGCTCAGCGGCGACACGATCCGCAGCATCCTGGCGGAGCCGCTGGAGCAGCCCGACGATCCGAGTGTGATTGACAAGGTGTTTTTGGTGGCCCCTCGGGTGACCGATGGCCTCTATCTGCTGCCCAAAGCGGTGAACCCCCAGCTGGCCATCGCTGAACTGGGCCACAACCTGCGCCTGCCGGGAGCATCAGCAGAACTAGAAGGAGCCAATGCACCGAAGGGCATCAACTACTGGCAAGGGGTCCGCGCCGCGGCAATCTCAGCCACCGAGCTGTTAATCGCTCGGGCCACCCGCGAGCTCGACATCGACCACCGCTCTCTGGAGGGAGTAGAGCCACGGCCATTTGGCAGCGGCGATGCGCTGTTGCCTCTGATCCAGATCGTGGATGCCCACGTGAATGGCGCCGGCTTCAGCGCTTATCTGGGCGAGGGCCGCCGTTCCGAGCCACCGATCCTGCAATACATCGAGCAGTGCCTGTTGAACGAAGCGGAGGAGTGGAGCCATAGCTCCCATCAAGGCAACTGCCTTGATAGTTGCTACGACTGCCTGAAGACCTATGAAAACCAGTATTTCCATGGCCTGCTCGACTGGCGGCTGGCGCTGGCCTATCTACG
>CALJTZ010000169.1 GCA_937975655.1 uncultured Synechococcus sp.
CCTGTGGCCTGCCTGTTGCGCTGGCGGCCCGAGCCGGGGATCGCGTTGGAGCTGGTGCGTCGCTATGGCGCCAATGGTCTGCTGGAGCCGCTCACGCTGGCCTAAAGGGCCGGGCACGGCAGGGTGCCCGCGGCTGGGAGTTACCGCGAGCCTCCATAGATTGAGGCTTTCGCCGGTTCTGCCATGACGTTCTTTGAGCTGCTCTGGCAGGGCGAGGGGTTCAGTGATGCCGGTGATCTTGCCGAGGCGCTGGCCGGATTTCAGGAGGTGAAGCCCAAGGAGCTGAGCTGGCAGGAGGTTTGCGCCGATCCCGGCTACGCCCCCACCATCCGCCGCTATCGCTCCTTCGAGGCCTTCCTCGATAACGAGGACGAACTCGAGACCATCCTTCCCACCGCGGAGATGCTCGAGCAGGCCTGCCCTGCCGGGACTGGCGCCGAGGCCGAGGAGCCGTCACCTTGAAGGGATGGATTCTTTGCCACCCGGATTTGCGCCGGATCCCCATGCCTGGGGAGCGGAGGTTGTGGTCCTGCATCCCACCCGTCTTGAAGACATGCAGGAGGCCGTGATGGCCCTGAGGGATCACGCCACCGTGTTGCTCAACCTCAGTGCCATGCCGGCGGCGGAGGTGCAGCGGGCTGCGGATTTCATGGCGGGTGGGGCTTTTGCCCTGGATGGCCAGCAGCAGCGCCTGGGTGAGCGGGTGTTTCTGTTCGCTCCCCATTTCGTGCAGCTCAGTCGGGCCTGAGGTGCAAGCTGGGGGCTGAAGTGGGCACGGCCGGGCCATGCAGGCAGCGGAGCTGGATCTGGTGGCGGCGACGCCCGTGAATCACCTTTGGCCGCAGCTGGTGGAGCGCCTCGGCAGCGACCGGGCCGTTCAGGCTGCCCGCCAGGCTCTGGATCTGCAGGCCATGCGCGGGCAGCCCAGCACCCTGCCGGTGTTGCTGGTGGAAACCTGTGGCGTGGGCCTGGTGGAGCGGGCCCGGCTGCGGGCCGCTACCGGCCTGCCCCTGCCGGAGGAGTCGGCTGGCTTGCTGCTGTTCAGTAAGCGCCAGGAATCCCTGCAGCTTGTGTGGGTGGAGGGCGGCGCTGCGGCGGACCTTCCTTAAGCCTCGAAGCGACAGTCAGGCTTCAGACCAGGCACCGTGAACTCCATGAACCAGAGGTATTCGCGGCTGCGCCAGCCCAGGTCGAAGGGCTCCGTGGCCTGCCACTCCTCGGCGGTGAGGCCGTAGGCCGCTTCCAGGAAGGGGGGCACCAGGGCTTCCACCGCCTCCTGGCCGGGCTCGCCTTCGTCGAAGAGTTTGGCGGTGTAGATCGCGGCGAAGATCTCATGGTCTTCATCACAGATCACCACTTCGAATCCCTCGCCGCCGCCGGCCGGCAGGGTGTGGAGCTCGAAGTACTCGTCCCGCTCCAGCGGGTCGCTGGGGGCCTGGTCCAGCAGGGCTGCCAGGGCCTGCTTGAAGCGATCCAGTGCCATGGGCCTGCCGTCTGCTGCTGGCAGTGTGGCCAAGGCGGCGGCCCCTGGCCACCGGCCAGGGGCCGTTGGCGTTCCTAGGCTGAGCTGCAAGGCCAGGAATCCCGTGCCGCCGTTCCCCGATTACCCCATCCCTCTGGATGAGGATCAGCGTCTGCGGGATCTGCAGCGCCACGGGGTGCTCGATACGGCCCCAGACCCCCACTTTGATCGCATCGTTCAGTTGGCCAGTGAGGCCCTAGAGATGCCGATAGCACTGGTGTCGTTGGTGGATCGCGATCGCCAGTGGTTCCTGGCTCGCCATGGTCTGGTGGTGGATCAGACCCCGCGGGAGATGGCCTTTTGTGCCCATGCCATTGCGGCTGATGGGGTGCTGGTGGTGCCCGATGCCCTCGCCGATGAGCGCTTCAATACCAATCCCCTGGTGCTCACGTCCCCCCACGTCCGCTTCTATGCCGGTGCGCCGTTGCAGTCGTCCGAGGGACACAACCTTGGCACCCTCTGTGTGATTGATCAGAAGCCCCGCAGTCTCAAACCTGATCAGCTGGAGATGCTGCAGCTGATGGCAGATCTGGTGATGCGCGAGATCGAATTGCGCCGTGTTAGCAACCTCTGCCCCGTCACGGGGCTGTTCAACCGGGCCAGCTTCTTCCGCCTGGGCCAGCAGGAGTTGGAGCGGGCCCGCCAGCAGGGGCACGGCTTGTTTCTCTTGAATTTCGATATCGACGACTTCCGCCAGATCAATCACCGCTGGGGACATCAGGCCGGCGATCAGGTGCTGGTGGATGTCTGCAAGCTCACCCAGTTGCGGCTGCGGGAGCAGGATCTGTTCGGCCGCATTGGCGACGAGGAGTTCGCCGTGCTGCTGGTGGATGGTGACGACAACAGTGCCATGGCTATCGCCGAGGCGATTCGCAGCGATGTGGCCGCCATGGGCGGAATCTTCAGCCACTCCGATTACCACCCCCAGATCAGTGGTGGGCTCACCAACCTGGTGCCATCGGATCACAGCTTCGCCGATCTCTTCTATCGGGCCGATCAGGCCCTTTATCTGGCCAAAGGCAACGGCCGCAATCAAATTGCTCGTTTGATTGCGGAGTGAAGGGTCTGTCGCCGGTGCTGGAGGCCTCGCTGATCGCGGCGGATGGTGATCTGCTGGTGGTGAACAAGCCGTCTGGATTGCTGTGCCAGCCGGGGCTGGGCCCGGCCCTGGCTGATTCCCTGCTCACCCGCCTGCGCGGCACCTGGCCCAGCGCCCAGCTGGTGCACCGCCTGGATCGCGACACCTCCGGCCTGTTGTTGCTGGCCCTTACCCCGGAGCTGCATCGGGCCCTGAGCGGCCTGTTTGCCCAGCGCTTGGTGCGCAAGACCTACCGGGCCGATGTGGCCGGCGTGCCGCTCGAGCAGGAGGGCCGCATCACCCTGGCCATCGCCAAGCGCAGCCATCGGCCACCCCTCTATGGCCCGGACCCCACGGGGAAGCCCTGCCGCACCGATTGGCGGTTGCTGGGGGTGGCGCTGGATCAGTGCTCGAGCCGCCTGGAGCTCACGCCCCATACCGGCCGCTCCCATCAGCTGCGGGTGCACCTGGCCGCCGTGGGCCATCCGATCCTGGGGGATCCGCTGTATGGCTCTCCCCAGGCACCCCACTCCAATCGGCTGCGGCTGCATGCCAGTGGCCTCGCGTTCCAGCATCCCTTCAGCGCTGAGCAGCTGCAGTTTCAGGCCCCCTGTCCCTTCTGAGCGCACTATCACTGTGAGCCCCCATCCCCCCGCCATTGCCGCCCTGGGCTACGTGGCCGCCAGCCTCACCACCGTGAGCTTCATCCCACAAGCGCTCAAGACCATTCGCAGTGGCGACACCCGCGGCATTTCCCTGCGCATGTATGCCCTGTTCACGGCCGGCATCGCCCTGTGGGGGGTGTATGGCTTGCTCACGGGGGATGGCCCGTTGATTGCCGCCAATGCCATCACCCTGGTGACGGCCGGCCTGATCTTCGAGCGCAAGTTGCGGGCTGTGTTGGCTGGGCGGCGTTGAGGCCGCTTCAGCGATTGCGGGGCGCCAAGCCGCTGCCACGGTGCAATCCCTTGATCCAGCGGCTGCATTGCCAACGCAGCCCAACGGCCGCAGCCGCCACCAGCAGCCCCACGGCACCTGCGGGGCTCGCCCCCGTCCAGGCCGTGAGTGCCAGCCCCAGCCCCGCTAGGCCCATGCCGATCCGGTTGAGGCGCTGCAGTTGCCGCAGGGCACCGGAGCAGCTGCGGCAATGGCGGGTGTGGGCCTCGTAGCGATCCATCAGCTGGTCGCGGTTGAGGCGGGGCGTGAGCGGTTGGCCTGGAAATGGCTCACCGGCGTAGCGGTTCTGCCAGTCGTGCAGTGCGCGCACGTAGCGATCGGCGCTGGTGGCGAGAAAACAGGTGCGCGTGGCGGCCTCGCTGCCACCGCGCTGCTCCAGCACCCGCTCCTGCCAATGCAGGAACACCTGGTCGTCCTCCAGCACGGTGTGGTTGCCGATGTGCTGCAGCCACTGGGGCCGGAGCCGCAGCAGCCGGGCCGGCAGGGCCGACTCGAACTGAAAGGGAAAGCGGGCAAACAGGCGGCATTCACCCCGGCGGATCGGGGTGGCGTACACCACCGTGAGAATCCGCGCGAAGCCCTTGGCGGTGAGGTCGTGCCACATCAGGCCCGGCGCCGAGAAGGTGGTGAGCTGGCTGCCGAGCTTCCCGCGCCGGGGGCCCTCCTGCCAGAGGCCCGTGAACCCCTGCGGCCCGAAGCTGGTGATCTCCAGCTCCACCGGGCCGGCATTCTCCCGCCGCCCCACCGTGGCGTGGTGGGTAAAGGGCACATGACTCACATCCAGCACGTTTTCCAGCAGGGTGAGGGCATCCATCGGCAGGTCGCGGAAGGTGTCCTGCACCAGCCAGCCCTCCTCCTCCAGCACCGGCACCAACGGCAGGTCGTCTGGGCTGGCCGAGGCGGCATCCCCTGCAAACACGAACAGCAGCCCCTGGGCCTCGGCCGTGGCGTAGCGGCGGCACTGGCTGCGTTGCGGGCTGGGGTTGCTGCCTGCGGGTGCCTGGGGAATGGCGGTGCAGCGGCCCTCGCCGTTGAAGCTCCAGCCGTGATAAGGGCACTCCAGGTCTCCCGCCGCGTTGAGTCGTCCCTCTGAGAGGGGCACCAGCCGATGGGGACACACATCCGCCAGCGCTCGCCACTGGGCGGTGCTGCGGTCGAACCACAGCACCAGGTCCTGGCCCAGCAGGCGCACCGCCTTGACGGCGCGCAGCGCCATGCGCGTCACCTCGGTGTACGAGGGCTGGGCGCGCAGGCGCGTCCACCGCGCGCGCATCGACTCCGGCAGGCTCCACGGGTGCGCGATGGTGCAGAGCCCCGCCACCTCGGGCGGGTGCCGAAGGGCCTGGTAGTGCGTGACGATGCTCGCGCCAAGGCTGTAGCCCACGAGCACGACCCTCTCGAACCCCATCTCGCGCGTCAGGTCCATGGCTCCCGCGAGGTCTCGGGGCGTCTCGTCGAAGAGCCCTCCCCCGTACACCACCCCGAAGTTCGCCATGCGTGTGTTGATGGACAGCGCGGAATAGCCG
>CALJTZ010000170.1 GCA_937975655.1 uncultured Synechococcus sp.
CTTCAATACCACACAACTCAGCCAGTCCGACTTCGTTACTTGGACTAACCTTTCTGCTGGATAAGCCAGGACCTTGCATTTTCCCGTAAGAGTATATCGCCATCCGGCGTTAACTGATCCGTGCTATTGAGAGCTGCCGGTATGCACCAAAGGATGGGATCTGCAGGGAATCGGCAAATAGCGCTATCTTGCGATGTTCCCTGCTTGGGCGTGCGGACACAACTCGGAAGCCCTATTGCCGAATATCTCGCCTCTCAACAGGAACCCCATCCCTTCCCTCACTGCTCAACAAGGTATTGCCTATAGCAAAGAAAGCTGATCTGATCAGCCCCTGGATGCCAAGGCTCGGATCTGCAACCGGTTCCAACGCGCCCCCTCAGGGGCGCGTTCTGTATACGAGGAGGTCGGAAATCGTGCGCATCCTGCATCACTGGCTCAAGACCCAGAGACCAGTGGCAGTCTGAGCGGTTGCCTGTGGGGAGAATCCGATGCCTGGGAACCGATTGGTCAGCTCATTGGTCGCCGCCCTCACCCTCACGTTCAACACCATCACAGCCACGGGAGCCATTGCGGCGGCAACCAAGGGCGAGTTCAAGGCCACCGTGCTCTCGGTGGGTGATGGCGACACCCTGCGAGTCAGCACGGGCAGCAGGCCCCTCACCATCCGGCTGGCCTACATCGACGCCCCCGAGACGGCGCGGAGCCCCTGGGGCCAGCAGGCCCGGCGCTACCTGCAGCAACGTCTGCCCATCGGTCGCACGGTCACCCTCGGCGTCAAGACCACCGATCGCTACCACCGCCTGGTGGCGGAGTTGATCAGTGACAGCAACATCAACCTGGCGATGGTGGAAGACGGTCAGGCCTTTGCCTATCGGGCCTATCTGGGCGGCTGTGATGCCAAGGAGTACCTGGATGCCGAATTTCGGGTCAGCCGGCGCCGCTACGGGGTCTGGCAGGTGGAGGGAGGGATCACCCGGCCCTGGGATTTCCGGCGAAGCCGTAGCGCAGCGGTTATCCCCGATGGCACCACTCCCGGTGAGCGGCGTTACCGCTGCAGTGAGATCGGCTCCTCTGCCCGTGCCCATGAGCTGCTGCGCCAGGGGCACACCTATCTCGACAGCAACGGCGACGGGGAAGCCTGTGAAGCTTTGCGCTGACTGGGTTTCTGGTGGTACGGGAACAGGTAGTCCAGCGGGCCACCGCCACTCGAAAAGGGGCGTACTTTGAACTTGAGGGGAGGCCCGGGAGCCAACCCGACCCTCACCCTCCAACAGAGTCCGGCCA
>CALJTZ010000171.1 GCA_937975655.1 uncultured Synechococcus sp.
ACATGGCCCATGTGCAGGTTCCCCGAGGGATAGGGGAACATCGAGAGGGCATAAAAGGCCTCATCGCCCTGCTGAAGCTCAGGGCTGGCATGCAGACCGTTGGCACTCCAGGCCTGCTGCCAGCGGCGCTCCATGGCCTGGGGTTGGTAGCGGTTGCTCTCGCTCACTGGCTGGCTGGGATCCGTGCCAGTGATGCTCCCACAGCTGCTTTCGCCGTTCAGGCCAGGGCTCGCAGCAGGGCGATGGCCTGGCGGTTGAGCAGCACGGGCTCACTGTCCTGCTCCGGTTGCAGGGCCAGATAGTCGCAATCCACCCAGCGCACCAGCCCCTCCAGCCGGGTCCCATCCAGCAGCTGGACACTCAGCAAGGCTCGGCTCCGAATCCAGGCCTGGATCTGGCGAATGCCCGGCTGGGAGGTGTCCAGCTCCTGGCCACGCCGCTCAAAGAGGTTCCCCATAGGATCGAACCCTGTCCTCGCAGGCCGCCTCGCGTGCTCCAGTTCAGCAAATACCAGGGATTAGGCAACGATTTCCTCCTGCTGGATGGGCGTACAGCCACCGATCCCGACGACAGCCTTGGCCTCACCCCGAACTGGGTGCAACACCTGTGTGACCGCCGCTTCGGCGTGGGCGGCGATGGCGTGATCCTGGCCCTGCCCCCCAACGCCGGCGGGGAGCTGCGCATGCGCATTTTTAACGCCGATGGCTCCGAGCCGGAGATGTGCGGCAATGGCATCCGCTGCTTGGCCCGCTTCCTCGCGGACCGCGATGGCGATGGGCCCGGTCGCACCTGGCAGATCGACACCCTGGCGGGTCGGATCGTGCCCGAGCTGCTGGCGGACGGCACCATCCGCGTGGACATGGGCGCCCCCTTCCTGGCACCGGAGCAGGTGCCCACCACCCTGGAGCTGGGTCCCAACGGTCTGCCCCAAGGCGAGCTGGTGGTGGATGGCGAGACCTTTGCCGTGGCGGCTGCCGGCATGGGCAACCCCCATGTGGTGATCCCGGTGGATGCTGTGGAGGAGATCGATCTGGAGCGCTTCGGCGCCGGCCTTGAGCTGCACCCGGCCTTCCCGGCCCGAACCAACGTGCACTTCGTGCAGGTGCTGGCGCCCAACCATCTGGTGATGCGGGTGTGGGAGCGGGGAGCCGGCCCCACCCTGGCCTGCG
This sequence comes from uncultured Synechococcus sp., assembly GCA_937975655.1. Classification (GTDB taxonomy): domain Bacteria; phylum Cyanobacteriota; class Cyanobacteriia; order PCC-6307; family Cyanobiaceae; genus Vulcanococcus. The sequence goes on from CALJTZ010000171.1 coordinate 1,170, forward strand.
GCACGGGAGCCTGCGCCACGCTCGTGGCCTGCCACAGCCTGGGCCTGAGTGACCGGCGCGCCCGATTGGATCTCCCCGGTGGCCCCTTGCAGATCCACTGGGATGCCGCCAGCGGCAAGGTGTTCATGGATGGCCCCGCCGAGCACGTGTTCGATGGCGCCATCCCCGATCCGGAGGAGGTGATGGCCGCCCGTCGTCAGGCTGCCGAGCCAGCACCCCCGGCCGACCAGGCCACCACCATCGACTGCGCGGTGGTTTGTGCCAATGGCTGTGTGCGCCCCGACGACTGCCCCAGCGCCGAGGCCCGCCAGCGGGCCCTGGCCCTGCTGAATTCCAGTTCCCTCGACGAGTTGGTGGCCATGGCCACCAACTCGTTCGAATCGCGCACCCGGGCTCGCTTTGAGCGCGACAGCGGCCTCTCCGGTTAAGGCCTTGACGTACGCAGAACCCGTCTACCTCGATTCCTGCGCCACCACGCCGCCGGCGCCGGAGGTGCTGGAGGCCATGGCGGCAGTCCACGCTGAGGCCTGGGCCAACCCCTCCAGCCTGCACGGCTTCGGTCTGGCGGCGGCTGAGCGGCTGGAGCGCTCCCGCCAGCGGGTGGGGGAGATCCTCGGTTGCGAGGGCAGCCAGGTGTTGTTCAGCTCGGGCGGCACCGAATCGATTCACACCGCTCTGCTCGGGGCCGCCGGCGACGGCCCGCCGGGCCGTCTGTTGATCTCGGCCGTTGAACATCCGGCCACCGTGGCCGCCGCCAACCAGCTGCAACAGCGGGGCTGGCAGGTGGAGCGACTGCCGGTGGATCATCTCGGTGTGGTGGATCTGGAGGCCCTCGATCGGTTGCTGGCCCCACCCACGCGGCTGGTGTCGCTGATCTGGGGCCAGAGCGAGGTGGGCACCGTGCAACCGATCGAGCCGATCGGCCGCCGCTGCCGCGAGGCCGGCGTGTTGCTGCACGTGGATGCGGTGCAGGTGGTGGGCCACCTGCCGGTGGCGTTCAACGCCCTGCCGATCGATCTGCTCAGCGTTGCCTCCCATAAGTTGCAGGGCCCCCGCGGGGTGGGCGCTCTGCTGGTGCGCCCCGACCTCCCGTTGAAGCCCTTCCTCGGCGGCGGTGGCCAGGAGGGGGGCCGGCGCGGGGGCACCGAGCCCGTGGCCCTGGTGGCCAGCTTCGCCCGTGCCCTGGATCTGTGTGGGGCCCGCCTGCAGGCCCATGGCGGCCGTGATCCCATCGCCGATCTGCGCGATGGGCTGCTGGCCTCGCTGCTGCAGCTGGAGGGGGTGCGGCTCAGTGGACCCGATCCCCGCGACCCCGCCGCTCCGGCGCGCTTGCCCCACCACATCAGCCTGTTGATGGCCAGCCCGGGTGGCAAGCCCATCTCGGGCCGGCGCCTGGTGCAGACCATCTGGCAGCAGGGCTACGCGGTGAGCAGTGGATCCGCCTGCAGCAGCGGCCGAGGCGCCAATCCCTGGGGTTTGGCCCCCAGTCCGATCCTGCAGGCCATGGGCTACCCGGACGACCAGGCCGCCAGCGGCCTGCGGTTGAGCCTGGGGCTCTGGCTCACAGCGGGGGATCTCGAGGGGGTACCGGGCGCCGTGGAGCGCGGCCGGCTAAGGGTGCTGGCTGGCGAACCCGTGGGCTGACCAGGCGTATCGGTGAACTCCTAGGGTCGCCCGACCTGATCCGCCCTGATGCTCCCCGCCGATCTGCGCACCGCCGAAGCCGAGGCCCTGGATTCGTTGGGCGCGGCCTTGACGGCTGATGGCAAGGGGATGTGGACGGTGGAGTTTCGCTTCGAGGGACTGCGGATCATGCCTGTGGCCCTGCGGCTGCTGGCAGGCCTGTCTGCAGCCCATCCGGCCACTCGCCTGCTGTTCTCGGATGCCGGTGCCACGGCCCTAGCCAAGCGCGATGCGCCCGACCAGGCTCCACAGCTGGCCAGCCTGCGGGATGTGATGCGGTTGCAACAGGCCGATGGCGGCAGTGAGGGGGTGTTGATCCTGGTGGCGCCCTCGCCGGCCGACTACGAGGAGGTGGAGCAGGTTTGTGCGCTGCACCGCGGGGCGGTGGTGCTGCTGAACGGCAAGTTGGAGGATGCGGCGGTGGGGATCGGCACGGTGGCCCGAGAGCGCCGCAAGGGCTTCCTCTCGGGTTGGCAGAGCGCCTATGCCCTGATCCCCACGGCTGAAGGGGCCCTGCGCCGCGCCTACCCGGCCGAGTGGGAGCTCTACCGCCGCGATCCCGACGGCCATCGTTTTGTGGCCAGCTTTGAGCTGAAGCCCGATGCCGAGCAGCAGGCTGAAGCGCTCGATGCCGGCGCAGCGCCCGGCGTGGGCCGCAGCCTTCAGGCGATGGATCGCTTCATTGAGGGGCTGCGCAGCTGAGCTGCCTTGTGCCGCCTGGCGAGGCTCCGTATTGTTCGGCATCTGCTGATCCCTGATGGCCACCACCACCCGTCGCTTCGGACTTGTGGATGCCGGAGCCGCTGTGGCTGTTGTCCTGGCGGCAGTAGGAGTGATTTGGAGTCCGAAGCTCAGCGGTGCTGTGGCCAAGGCCACCGGTGCCCTGCAGCCGGTCACGGTGCTCGTGGATGTCCGTGGGATCCCTGCGGCTGACCCCGCTGCCTTGATCGCCACCGCCCGGGACTCCGGCAAGGTGGCGATCGTGATCCGCAACCAGCCCCACGGCAGTGTGGCCGTGAAGGAGGTGAAGCCGCTGCCCCGCAGGATTTCAGCCTTCCTGCCGGACGGCAAGTTGATCTCAGCTCCCGATCCCAATCAACAGGTGTTCAGCACCCTCGATGCCCGCTTCGTGCTCGAGGGTGAGGGCCGCAAGGGGGCCGATGGGGTGGTGTTCGGCAACCAGAATCTCAAGATTGGTGCTCCGGTGGAATTGGAGGGGCAGAACTTTCGGGTGATGGGCTCCGTCACGGGCCTGCGCCTGGGGGCCTCCTGAGATGCCGTTGCCGTTGATGAACCGTTTGCCACTAGCCCTCGGTCTTGGCTTGGGCCTCAGTGCCCAGTCTGTGGCGCCAGCCCTGGCCCAGGTGTGGGACCCGCAGATCCCCACAATCACCGCCACCTCCCTGCCGGCAGCACCCCCGCCCGTGGGTCTGCCCCTGCTCCAGTCCACCGTGAGTTGCCCAGCCCTGCAGCAACGGCTCACCAGCCTGGTGGGAGGGGAATCGGCGGTGTGGAGCATCAGCGTGGCCGATGGCGGCGGCCGGTTGCTGGCGGACATCAATGGCCAGCGCCCTCGCATCCCCGCGTCCAATCAGAAGCTGATCAGCACCGCCATCGCGCTGGATCGCCTGGGCCCCGATTACCGCCTCACAACGCGGCTGTGGCGCCAGCCCGATGGCAGCCTGCGCATCACCGGTGAGGGGGACCCCGACCTCGATCTGGCCCAGCTCAAGCGCTTCGCCAAGTTGGCGCTCGGTTCCGGCGGTGGCCCGGCCGAAGCCGCTGGCCCCGTGCGGATTCAGTTGGCCGAGGAACCCTCCCAGCGCTGGTGGCCCCAGGGCTGGCACTGGGCCGATCGTGCCGAGGCCTATGGCGCTCCGATCACGCGCCTGGCGCTCACGAGCAATGCTCTGGACATGGCCGTGCCGAACCCTCCCAGCCGCTTGCAGCGCCTGCTGAGCCAGGAGATCGCCCGGCAGGGGGGTAGCGCCAGCATCAGCCTGGTGCCGGCAGACCTGCAGTCCGACGCCAATGGGGTGTTGCTGCATGAGGAACGCTCCGTGGTCATGCACGGGCTGCTGAGCCTCGCCAACACCGATAGCCACAACTTCACCGCCGAGGTGCTGTTGCGCCAGGGGGCCGGCAGCTGGGACCTGGCCCAGGCCAGACAGGTGGCGATGCAGTGGCTCGCGAGCCAGGGCCTGCCCATGGGCGGAGTCGCCGTGGTGGATGGCAGTGGACTTGACCGCGCCAACCGTGTCACCAGCCGCTTCCTCGCGGCCCTGCTGCTGCGCATGTCGCAGCATCCCTACGCCGCCAACTACGCCGCCTCGATGGCCATCGCTGGCCAGCGCGGCACCCTGCGGAACCTCTACCGGGGTACCACCCTGGAGGGTCGGTTCCGGGGCAAGACCGGCACCATCTCGGGGGTGCGCTCCATCAGCGGCATCCTGGACACTCCGGATGGGCCCCGATACGTGAGCATGGTGTCCAACGGGGCCAGTTCCCCTAACACCACGATCGGGGCCATCCTGCGGCAGAGCCAGGTGGCTGGCCTCTGCCCGGCCGGCTGATCAGCCCCGGCCGCCCGTCGCCTGGCGCAGCCGTTCAGCGGCACGCCGGGCACGGCTGATGGGCACGGCAGCAGCGTCGGGAGGGGTTTGGGAGGGCACCAGTGAGGTGGGATCCAGGGATTGCAGGCGCACCAGTTCGCGGCGGCCGGCCACCACCACCTTGCCCATGTCCTGCAGACGGCCCTCCAGCTCCCCCAGCACCTGCTCGGCGTAGCGGTTGGCCCCCTCCTGGATCGTGGCCGACTCCTGCCGCGAGCGACTGATCAGCGCTTCACATTGCTGCTGGGTCTGCTGGCGGAATTGCAGGGCATCGGCATGCAGGCGCTCAGCTTCTGCCTGGCTGGCCTGCTGGATGCGCAGGGATTCCTGGCGGATCTGCTCGAGTTCCACCAGGCTCTGCTGGCGGGCCTGTTCATGCTGCTCGGCGAGCTGACGCTTGCGTTCGCTGGCTTCCTGATCGAGTTGCTGGCGACGCTGCAGGGATTCCTGCTCCAACTGCTGCCGGCGCTGGCCGAACTGCTGTTCCATCTGGGCCAGGCGAGCCTGGTGCTCCTGCTCCGTCTTGGCTAGCTGCTGGCGTGCCTGGCCGATCATCTGTTCGCACTGCTGCCGTGCCTGGTCCCGCAGTTCGGCAACCTGGCGCTCGGCCTCCTGGCGGATCGACTGGCTGTTGATCAGCTGCTCCCGTTGCTGGCGGGCCTGGTTGAGGATGTCCTCGGCCTGCTGGCGGGCCTGGCCGATGAACTCGTCCTTCTGGCGGACCAGGTCTTCCGCCTTGGCGAGCTGGGGCGGCAGGGCTTCCCGCACCGCATCCATCGCCTCGATGGCGTCCTGTTCGTTCACGAGACGGCCACCGCTGAACGGCACGCGGGTGCCATCCAGCACGATCTCCTCAAGCTGATCCAGTTGATCCAGCACGGAGGTGAGCTGCGCCTCGGTCATCACACCTGGTCGGGGGATGTCCGATTAAAGAGCCTGGCCAGATCCTTGGCCACTCCTGGCGGCACCATGTGGGCCACAGGACCGCCAAAACGGGCCACTTCCTTCACCACGGAGCTGCTCAGGAAGCTGTGGGCCGTGGCTGTGGCCATGAACAGCGTTTCCAGCTGCGGCGCCAGGCTCTTGTTGGTGTGGGCGATCTGGAGTTCGAACTCGAAGTCGCTCATGGCCCGCAGTCCCCTCAGGATCACACCGGCTTCGGTGGCCCTGGCGAAGTCCACCGTCAATCCATCGAAACCAGCCACCTCCACGGCGGGGAGATGGGCCGTGGCCTTGCGGATCTGCTCAAGCCGTTGCTCCACGCTGAAGCAGGGGTTCTTGCTGGGGTTCTGCAGCACCGCCACCACCAGCCCGTCAAACAGCTGGGAGGCCCGCTCGATCAGATCCAGGTGCCCGAGCGTGAGCGGATCGAAGCTGCCGGGATAGAGAGCCTTCATTGCCGCCCCCGCTTCGGGGATGTCTGGGGCCGCTGGATCCTATGGAGGCCTGCTCCGCGGGGGGATGCGGTTTCTAGAGTTGGCTGAAGCCACGAGAGCGCCGCCATGGCCCTGAACGCCGAAGCCAAGAAGACACTGCTGCGCAAGATCCCCCACGGCGTGTTCATCTGTGGTGTTGCCGAGGGGGATGACGTGAATGGCTTCACCGCCAGCTGGGTGACCCAGGGTTCCTTCGAGCCGCCCCTGGTGGTGATGGCCGTGCGGGCCGACAGCACCAGCAACGGCATCATCCAGCGCACGCGCAAATTCGCCCTGAACGTGCTCGCGGCAGACCAGAAGGATCTGGCTGCGGTGTTCTTCAAACCCCAGAAGGCCATCGGGGGGCGCTTCGATGCCGCCCCGTTCAGCCTGGGTGAGCTGGGGTTGCCGATCCTCAACGATGCCCTTGGGGCCGTGGAGTGTGAACTGATTGGCGAAGTGGCCGCAGGCGATCACACCGTGTTCGTGGGCGAGGTGAAATCGGCCACCCTCCACCGCGATGGAGCAGCTCTGGAACTCAGCAGCACCGGCTGGCAATACGGCGGCTGAGTGACCCTGCCGGAGCCCGCGGGGGCCTGCCAGCGCCCCCTGCTGCAACAACCTGACCGCCTCAAGGCCCGGCTCAAGGAGATTCCCTCAGAGCCGGGCTGTTACTTGATGCGCGATGCCGAGGATCGCATCCTCTACATCGGCAAAGCCAAGGTGTTGCGCCAACGCGTGCGCAGCTACTTCCAGAGCGGCAGCGGCCATGGCCACAGCCCGCGCATCGCCCTGATGGTGCGGCAGGTGTGCGAGATCGAATTCATCGTCACCGATAGCGAGGCGGAGGCCCTGGCCCTGGAGGCCAACCTGATCAAGAACCATCAGCCCCACTTCAACGTGTTGCTGAAGGACGACAAGAAATACCCCTACCTCTGCATCACCTGGAGTGAGGCCTATCCGCGCATCTTCATCACGCGGCGTCGGCGTTTTCGCTCACCACTGGACCGTTTCTACGGGCCCTATGTGGATGTGGGCTTGTTACGGCGCACCCTAGGTCTGGTGAAACGCGTCTTCCCGCTGCGTCAGCGGCCCCAGCCGCTGTATCGCGAGCGCACCTGCCTCAACTACGACATCGGCCGCTGTCCGGGGGTCTGCCAGGAGAAGATCAGCTCGGACGACTACCACCGCACCCTGCGGCAGGTGGCGATGGTGTTCCAGGGTCGGAACGACGAGTTGCTGGACCTGTTGCGGGAGCAGATGCAGCGTTATGCGGAGCGCCTCGATTACGAGAGTGCCGCGCGCGTTCGCGACCAGCTGCAGGGTCTGGATGCCCTCACCGCCGACCAGAAGATGAGCCTGGGCGACAGTTCCGTGAGCCGGGATGTAATTGCCCTCGCGGCGGACGAGCGGGTGGCCGCCGTGCAGCTGTTCCAGATGCGGGCCGGCAAGTTGGTGGGTCGGCTGGGTTACACGGCCGATTCCCTGGGGCTGCCCGCTGCGGAGCTGGGTGCCGGCGGTGATTTACCGCCGAGCCCTGAGCTTCAGCAGGGCCTGGGGCTCATCCTTCAACGGGTGATTGAGGAGCACTACAGCCAGGTGGAAGGGGTTGAAATCCCACCGGAGTTGCTGGTGCAGCACCCCCTGCCCCAGCAGGCCCTGATCGAGGACTGGCTCAGCGATCTGCGGGGCCGCAAGGTTCGCTTGGCGGTGCCCCAGCGCTCCCAGAAAGCCGATCTGGTGGAACTGGTGGAACGCAACGCCGGCTATGAACTGCAGCGGGCCCAACGGGCCAGTGAACAGAACCTTTTGGCCACGGAAGACCTGGCTCAGTTACTTGAACTCTCCTCACCTCCCCGGCGCATCGAGGGCTACGACATCAGCCACATCCAGGGCAGTGATGCGGTGGCCTCCCAGGTGGTGTTCATCGATGGGCTCCCGGCCAAGCAGCACTACCGCAAATACAAGATCCAGAGCAGCTCCATCCACGCCGGCCACTCCGACGATTTCATGGCCATGGCGGAGATCATGCGCCGGCGCTTCCGCCGCTGGGCCCAGGCCAAGGCGGAGGGAGCCGATTTGCGGGCCCTCCGCCGGGCTGCAGGCAGCACCCTGCATACAGGTGGGCTCAATGACTGGCCGGATGTGGTGATGATCGACGGCGGCAAGGGCCAGCTCTCCGCCGTGATGGAGGCTCTGCGGGAGCTCAATCTGGATGAGGAACTGGTGGTGTGCTCCCTGGCCAAGCAGCGGGAGGAAGTGTTTGTGCCTGGCGCCAAGCAGCCCCTGGAGAGCGAGCCGGAACAACTGGGGGTGCAGTTGTTGCGTCGCCTGCGGGATGAAGCCCACCGGTTTGCGGTGAGTTTTCACCGCCAGCAGCGGGGCGAACGGATGAAGCGCTCACGCCTGTCGGATATTCCCGGCCTTGGCCCCAAGCGAATCAAGGAATTGCTTGCCCACTTCCGCTCCATCGACGCCATTCAGCTGGCGAGCGTGGAGGCCCTGGGGGCCGCTCCCGGCATGGGTCCTGGGCTGGCCAAGGTGGTGTGGGCCTACTTCCATCCGGAGGCCGATGCGGTTGGCGAGCTCTCCAGCAGCGAGAATGGATCTCTCCATCTCGGGGCTGAGCAACCTTTGGAGCTTGCCGGGTGAGCCAGATCCGCAACCTCGTGCAGCTGCTTCTCCTGGGTGTGCTGCTGCTCCTGCCGGGACGGCCGGCCGTGGCGGCCCCTGGCCTGTGTGTCGGACCGGTTTGCGGCGATGAGATCACCCGTAGTGCCAAACATCACTTTCAACTCCGACTGCGCTTGAACGATCAAATGGGCCATCACGAGCGCATTACCATTGATTGCCGTGATGAGAGTCTGAGTCCCTCCCAGGGCCTGATCGAGCGCGGCTACGCCCGAGCCTTGGCCCGTAAGGCCTGCCGCTTAGCCGAGAGAACCAGCTGATGGCAGGGAGTCCTGCACGCCTGTTCAAGTGCTTCCCGATTTCATAATCAGGATCGTCATATCGTCAAACTGTTCGGCTGTTCCACAGTGGTGTTTCACGGCAGAAAGGACGGTCTTAAGAAGCTCGGAAACGTTGCACTCCACAGACTTAACATTGGAGAGCATCGTTGCGACGCGGCTAAGGCCAAAAGCCTCGCCCCCTGGTGAACGGGCATCAACAAGCCCATCTGTGAAGGCGAACAGGATATCTCCTCTGTGAAAGCCAAGTTGCTTCACCTGGAACTTGGCAGACTTAAAGATACCCAGGGCTGGACCCGTGACTTCCAGGTCCACTTGGGACCCATCTGACTTGATGATGTATGGCTTTTCATGTCCTGCATTGATGTAATGCAGTTGTTGAGAGCCTGGGTGATAAGCGGCCATGAACACGGTGGCAAACATCGCCGAATCGCCATGGTTTTCAGCCATATAATCATTCACGCGTTTGACAGTTTCGCCGAGGCGTGTCGCGGGAGCCGAGGCCGCAACGTCGTGGGATTCGTTTCTGTCAAGTGAAAAACGCAACAGACTGCGAAAGACGGACATGAACAAAGCGCTGGGCACGCCTTTGTCGCACACATCGGCTACAACAATATAGACGGTTTCACCAGTATGAATGACATCGTACCAATCGGCGCCAATCTCATAGGCAGGGTCAAACTCTGCAGCAATCTGGACGGCATTGCTGCTTAGGTTGTCGCCGAGAATGAACTCTTTCTGAATTTCGGCTGCCGTTTCTATTTGTTTATCTGTGACAGCATGCTGCAATCGCTCGTTAATCATGA
>CALJTZ010000172.1 GCA_937975655.1 uncultured Synechococcus sp.
CCCGGCAGCGGCTCGGCAGCGCCCGATGCCAGTGCCGCGTCCTTGGAAATCCGCAGGCGGCAGCTGTGGCTCACCCCTGGCCAAGCGCAGCAGCTGCAGGCCCTCTGGCAGCGCAGCTCCTCGCTGCCTGCCCCGTTTGCGGACCTGCCGGGAGGTACCAGCGCGCGGCGCCTGCCGGCCTCCGCCCTGGCTCCCCTGGGCTTGGTCAGGCCCCATGGTTTTTCCCTGGTGCTTCCCGATGCGGTGGTGCTGGTCTGGCGCCAAGGCCAGCAGCTGTGGCTGTTGCGCAGCCCCCTCAACCGTTCTGCTGGCACGGCCTAACCGAACCTTAATGAGACGACTACCAGCGCTTTGCCTGGTGTCCGGTCGTGCTCCATACAGTTCCGAGGCATCCGCCGCACAGTGGCTTCCATGGTGTTCACGCCGTCCCGTGAATGGTCCTGCCGGGTTGTCCTGGAGGACACCTACCAGAAGCGCGATCTGGTGCATCTCGGTGCTGGCAGTGCTGTGCCCCTGCTGCGCAATCACCTCTGGCTTGTGGTGCGTGGCATGGTGAAGCTCACCTGCATCACCGAACACGGCGACGATCTGGTGCTGGGCCTGGCAGGCGCCAACGAGCCCTTTGGCGAGCCCCTCACCAATGTGGACCTCTATGAGGCCACCACCCTCTGCGACACGGACCTGCTCTGCCTGTCGATGGATGAGGTGGAGTCCACACCGCACCTGGCCATGGCGCTGGTGCGGGCCATGGCCAGCCGCATGCGTCAGTCCGAGGCCCTGATTTCGCTGTTGGGCCTGCGCCGGGTTGAGGAGCGGGTGCGCGGATTTCTGGAGTTGCTGGCCGAGGAGTACGGACAGCCCTGTGATCAGGGGCTGCGCCTGAATCTGCGCTTCACCCACCAGGAGATCGCCAGTGCCCTGAGCACCACCCGCGTCACGGTGACGCGGGTGCTCGGGATGCTGCGGGATGAGGGCTGGCTGCAGCTGGACGACCAGCGCCAACTCGTGGTGAGCCATCTGCCTCGGGTCTAGGCCCGCGGCAGCAGCAGGTCCAGCACGGCACCGCCCTCGGGATGGTTGCTGGCCCGCACCATGCCCCCGTGGCACAGGGCGATCTGCTGCACGATCGAAAGGCCCAGCCCACTGCCGGTGCGGGGGCCTTTCGCCCGGGCTGGATCGCCCCGATAAAAGCGTTGGAACAGGCGTTCCTGATCGATGGCACTCAGGCCCGGTCCTTGATCCCGCACGCTGATCTGGCACCAGCGGTCGCGGTAGTGGATGCTCACCTCGATGTCGGTGCCATCCGGGCTGTAGCGCAGGGCGTTGTCGAGCAGGTTGAGCAGTGCCTGGTGCAACCGTGCCGCGTCCACCGCCGCCAGCCGTGAGGCCTCGCGGCCCGGGCTCACCCGCAGGCCCACGCTGCGCACCCTGGCCAGGGGTTCCAGGGTGGTCCACACGTTGCCGATCACGTCGCGGGGGTCGATCGCCCTGTTGCTACGACCCTCCCCCATCGGTGTGTTCTCCAGCCGGGAGAGATCCAGCAAGTCGCTCACGAGCAGTTGCAGTCGCCCCAGTTCCTTCTGGAGTCGTCCCACCAGCACCATCTGCTGTCCCTCGGATCGGTCCGCCAGGCTTTCGCCCACCAGCATCAGGGCGGTGATCGGTGTTTTCAATTCGTGGGCCACATCGCTCACCCATTGCTCCTGCCGCTCCAGCAGCGTCTGCAGGGGATCGACGCCCTGGAGTAGCACCCCCACCCAGCCGTCGCTGCCGGCCAGCACCCGCAACTCCAGCGTGTCTCCGCCCACCGGCCAATAGCCCCGCTGGGGCGTGCCTTTATCCCTGGCCAAATCGATCAGGTGCTCCACCTCATCGCAGGGCTGCAGCAGTGCGATGGGTTGTCCTTGCAGGGCTTGGCCCTGATTCAACCCCAGCAGTTTCTCGGCCCGGGGGTTAATGCTGGCGATGGTCTGATCCGGGGCGATTACCAGCCAGCCCTGGGGGGCGTCGTCCATCCAGCGGCGCAACTGCTCCGCCGGCAGCGCCGCCGGTGCCGTTCTGGCCAGTGACCGGCGTCTTTGCTGCTGGGTTCGCTGCTGATGCCGGCCGTGCCCCAGCCAGCCCAGCACTCCTCCGGTGGCCATGGCCAGCAGCAGGGAGAGAGACGCGCCGCTTGCCATGGCCTCAGCCGAACCGATAGCCGAAGCCCCGCACCGTCACGAGGTGCACCGGATTGGAGGGATCGAGCTCGATCTTCTCCCGCAACCAGCGGATGTGCACGTCCACGGTTTTGCTGTCGCCGATGTAGTCGATGCCCCACACGGCCTCGATCAGCTGCTCCCGACTCCACACCCGTTTGGGCTGCTGCAGGAACAGCTCCAGCAGCTTGTATTCCTTCGGCGAGAGCTTGAGCTCCTGATCGCCTCGGGTCACGCGGCATTCACCGCTGAACAGCTCCAGGTCGGCGTGGCGAAGCACCTGGTGGAGCTGCTCGGCCTGGGCCTGCTCCTGGCTGCGGTTGCGGCGCAGTAGGGCGCGGCAGCGAGCCACCAGTTCCCGCATGCCGAAGGGTTTGATCAGGTAGTCGTCGGCGCCCACCTCAAGGCCGAGTACTCGATCGGTTTCTGTGTCCCGGGCACTCACCACCAGGATTAGCGGTGGGTTGACCTCCTGGCGCAGCTGGCGGCAGAGATCAAGGCCATTCATGCCCGGCAGCATCAGGTCCATCACCACCAGATCGAAGCGCTCACGCCTGAGCAGATCCCAGGCGCTTTGGCCATTGGTGGCGGCCGTCACCGTGAAGCCCTCCAGCTCCATGGCCTCGCTCACGGTGTCGCGGATGGTGTCGTCGTCCTCCACCACCAACAAGCGCGCGCCGGAGGGGGGAGAAGGCACCTTGCTCATGCAGTGATTCTGGAGGGGCTAACGGGTATCGCGGGATACGTGGTGCAAGGCCAGCCCGCCTTGGCGCTGAGCTGGCCCCGCCCCGGGTTCAGTAGCCGCTGCAGCCCTGCACCGAGATGCGGTAGCTGAAACCCAGGGCATTCGGATCGCTGCTGGCGCCCACCTTGAAGTTCATCTGGCTGGCCTGTTTGCCGGCCACCGCGGGGAAGGGACCGAACATCCTGCCGGTGCCGATGGGGGGATTCATCAGCTCGTTCACCACCTGCAGGTTGCTGCCGTCGCTGAATTTCATGTACGCCTGCACCGGGTACTGGGCGTTGGGATCGGAGCTGTTGGCAGTGAAGAAGAACTTGTAGTTGCTGTAGGGCTGGTTCACGATGAAGTCCGTGTTCCAGTTGGTCTTGGAGAAGGGCATCACCTTGCCCGCCCCCACTGATTTGGCCACGATCGGCGTGCTTCCGTTGCCGCCGATGGGCTGCAGGAAGGTGCACTGCTCGGCGGCCGAGCTGGCTCCAGGGGCCACGATCAAGCCGGCACAGGCGGCGGCCAGGGCAACAACACGACGCATCGAAGGATCGAAGGCAACAGGCCCTGCAGGTTAGGCCCGTTGGGGGTGCTTTGCCCCTCTGCAGTTATCGCCTGGGGTGCCCGTTCACCCCCCGTTGTCCAGTCGGCATTGGATCAGGTTGGGGTCGGTGAGGCGTTCCAGCACCCGCTGCAGATCCACGGGCGAGAGCTCGCCGTCGTGGCCCCACTTGAGGCTGGTGCTGGAGGCCCCAGCCTGGTCAGGCCCGGGATGGAACGAAGGGTTGGCGTCTGGGCTCATGCCGAGGGCTGCATGTCCTGATTCCAACGCTAAGACAGCGTTGGGCGCCTGGGGGTGTTAAGTGAACTAGGAATCAGGCCGCCAGTAGTTCCGGTTCCCGGTAGGGAATGAAGTTGGCTTTGCGGGTGCCGCAGATCGTGCAGCTCCAGTCGTCCGGGATGGCCTCGAACGGGGTGCCCGCTGCGATCCCGGAGTCCGGGTCGCCGGTCGCAGGGTCGTAGATCATTGAGCACACCCTGCAGATCCATTGGCCGGGTACGGGCTCAGGGGCCTCGCCGGCAACGCCTTTGCCTTGGAGGGCCTCCAGGGCAACGGTGTAGCGATCGGCATGGTGGTGCTCAATCGGGGTGAGCAGCCCGAAGTTCTTGGCGGCAGTGCGGAAGATGCCGGCGTGTTCCCTGGATTCCTCAATCTGGCCGTGGAACTCGGTGGCGGCGCCGCTGTCGCGATCGGCCTGGGCTTGGGCGGCGAACTCCGGGTACATCGTTGTGTACTCGTAGGTTTCGCCCTCGATGGCCAGTTCCAGGCAGCGGGCCAGCACCGCTTGCTTCTGCTCCTCGCTGAGGCCCTCGGGATCCGCGATCACCAACTCCGGGTGCAGCAGGCGGAAGTGGGCAAAGGCGTGCTCGGTTTCCTGGTGGGCTGTGTCGCGGAATAGGCGGGCCAGTTCTGTGTTGCCGAGCTGCTTGGCCACGTCCGCGGCCGCGGCCGCGCGCGCGCGCGTCGCCGACCTGCGGCGCGCCGTGCGCGCGCGGCAGCAGCAGCTCGCGCGCCAGCGCGAAGAGGGCGCGTGGCGCGTCTACGCGCCCGCGCGCGAGGTGTTGCGCCGCGTGCGCCAGGAGCGCAAGCAGCGCGCGCGGGGGGTGTCGGCGGGGCCTTCGTCAGAGGCGGCGACGGCCGCGTCCTCGTCATCCTCAACGGCGGGCACCGAGACGTCTCGGCGCCTGGACGCGGCGCTGGGCGAGGGTGGCGAGCATCGCGGCCTGCCCGGCCGAGGTGCCGCCAGTGAGGGCCGGCGGGGCACCCT
>CALJTZ010000173.1 GCA_937975655.1 uncultured Synechococcus sp.
ATCTGTGTCAGTCGCCGTCTGCGGTGTCGGTCGAACACCCCTACCCTTGTCGCATGTCGAGTGTCATGTGGTTTCGTCGAGATCTTCGCCTGCTCGACAATCCCGCCCTGATAGCAGCAATTGCCGAGGGCCCCGTCGTGCCCGTCTTCGTAATCGATCCTCGACTCTGGGAAACCGCCGGCGACGTTCGGCTTGCGTACCTCTGCGCCTCACTGCGATCACTGAGCGACAGCCTTGACGGCCACCTGGTGATTCGCCACGGTGATCCCGTCGAAGTGGACGCCGGCAACGTACTTCGACGCAAGGGTGACCGCTCCGTCGATGACATTGCCGAACCGGCGCTCGGCGATCTGCCGGCCATCGCCGAGGAGCTGGCCGATCGCCCCAAGCTGCCGCCCACCTGCACCCTGATCCCTGACTGGCGCCAGGCAGGCGAGGCGCTTTGTCCCGAGAGGTTCCCCCTGCCGGAACTGATCAAAATCCGCGCCCGCCTGGGTGCCTACTGGTGGGCGGCGCTGTACCAGCAGCGGCCCAGCCCGGCGAGCGGCTCGATCTTCCTGCGGCAGTGGATCCGGCCGCCCTTCCCCCGCGAGGAAACGGGAGCGGCCGCTGGCCACCCGCGGCAGTACGCCCTGCTGGCCCTCTCCTGTGACCTGAGCTTCAAGGGGGAGGCGGAGAGCGACTACTGCGGCTTCTGCCTGGCGGGCCTGTTGGCACCCCCGGCTCGTGATGCCATCCCCCGATCGGGTGAATCTCAGGGCCCATCAGGGCCAAAGGAGCTTGAGATCGAGGTGCTCTGGGCCGCCCGGCACCGCTTTGGCCTGCCGGAGGTGATCCGCTTCCTGCTGGGCTGCCTGCAGGCACTGGAGCAGCAGGGCCTGCGTCCCAACGCCGTCCTGATTGAAGACGCCGCCAACGGTCCGGCGGTGCTGCAGACGCTGCGGCGCAGGGTGCCGGGGATGCTGCCGATCACCGCCCGCGGCAGCAAGGAAACCCGGGCCCATGCCGTCGCCCCCCTGGTGGAGGCCGGCCAGATCCGCTTTCACCACCGGGCCCAACCGCTGGTGGAGGAAGCGATCCGTTTCCCCAAGGGCAGCAAGGACCTGGTGGATGCCTTCTGCCACGGCGCCCTGTGGCTGGAGGGCCGCTACTGGAAGGCCCAGTGCATCCAGCCGGTGGTGACGCCGTTGCTGGTGAGTCGGTGAGCGTGCCGATGGTGTCCGCGGTGCGGGAACATCCCAAGCCTTCCGCAGTGGAGAGCCCACGCCTTGCCGTGCTGACTCCTTCTGCTGTACAGCTGGTGTTGCCGCTCACGGTGGTGCTGGTGGGCAATGCCGCTCACCTGCTGCACCCCATCGCAGGGCAAGGCTTCAACATCGGCATGCGCGATCTTGATCTGCTTGCCCAGGCGGTTGCTGGCGCGCTCGCGGTG
>CALJTZ010000174.1 GCA_937975655.1 uncultured Synechococcus sp.
CCCTACACGACGCTCTTCCGGATCTCCTGGGCGAACAGCAGCAACTCCACGCGGGTGGCGGTAGGGGCCACCAGCGAGAAATTGGCGCCCCTCGCTGTGGAGCTCGCCCCCAGGGGCCAGGGTTGTCCGAGGCGGATTGATCCCAAAGGAGCCAGCAGGCTGCCTGCCCAAGCTAGGGCTGGCTCTGGTTTTCCACCAGGCTGTGGTTCAGAACTGTCCCGACATGTCCACCATGGTTCCAGGTCCCAGTGATGCCGGCCGGCCCCCCCAGGAGGTGCAGGCGGGGCTGTGGCTGTTCGCGCCCAGTCGTGACAGCCAGGGCGGCAGTGCCTGGTGGCTGGAGTTGGAGCCGGGTGGCGCTGGGGGTGGCGTGCTGATCGATTGCCCGGGTTACACCGAGGCCAACCTCGCCTTCCTGCAGGGGCGAGCCGCTGGCCGGATCCTGCTCACCAGCCGCGAGGGCCATGGCCGCTGCCGCCGTTTTCAGGAGGCGTTGGATTGGCCTGTGCTGCTCCAGAAGCAGGAGGCCTATCTGCTGCCCGGCGTGCAGCGGGTGGACACCTTCGCTGAGCATCACCAGCTGGGGGAGCAGCTGCGCCTGCTCTGGACCCCCGGCCCCACCCCGGGGGCCTGCGTGCTGCTGGCGTCGCGGCCCGCCGGCGACGTGTTGTTCTGCGGACGGCTGCTGAGCCCCACGGCTCCGGGCCAGGCCGCACCCCTGCGCACAGCCCGCAGCTTTCACTGGCACCGCTGGCTGCGCAGCCTCGGACAGCTCAGGGCCTGGTTGCCCGCTGGCTCGCCCGACTGGCTGGCCAGTGGGGCTGGCCTGGGGGCCTTGCGTGGTGAGAAGTTGATCGCGGATGCTCGCCCCCTGCTGGATGGTCTGGATCTGGAGTCCTTGGCGCGTTCGCAAGCGGGTTGAGTGGCTGCTGGGGGGTGCTTTTTGTGGCGATTCGCCAAGAAAAGTGCCAAAACCGTGCCCCTGAAAGGCCTCCGCCTGTTGCCGGTCTCCGCCAACACCCATACCATTGGCGCGCTGAATCCAGTGGCGGTCGGAGTTTCCGATCCGCCCGGCTGCTACTGAACCCAGAGGCTTTCCCCCACTCCGATGAACAAAGCTGACCTCGTCAACCTCGTGGCTGCCCGCACCGAGCTGACCAAGACCGACGTCTCCCAGGTCGTCGATGCCGCCATTGAAACCATCATCGACTCGGTGGTGGAAGGCAAGAAAGTGTCGATCCTGGGTTTCGGCTCCTTTGAGCCCCGCGAGCGCTCTGCCCGTCAGGGTCTGAACCCCAAGACCGGCGACAAGATCAAGATCCCCGCCAAGCGCGTGCCCGCCTTCACCGCCGGCAAGATGTTCAAGGACCGCGTTCAGGGCTGAGGCTCGCTGAACGGTGAGGGGCGGCCTCGGGCCGCCTTTTTTTATGCCGTGAGCCCGATTCCCCTCCCGGACGGTCTGCGCCAGCAGTTGGCGTCAGCGGCTCGGATGCAGCCGCAGGAACGGCGGGGGCGCTACGCCCCGTCGCCTACTGGCGCGCTGCATCTGGGCAACCTGCGCACGGCCTTGCTGTCGTGGTTGGTCACCCGTCTGCAGGGGGGGGAATGGTTGCTGCGCCTGGACGACCTCGACACCCCTCGCAACCGGCCGGGGGCTGAGGAGGGCATCCTCCAGGATCTGGCCTGGCTGGGATTGACCTGGGACGGCCCGGTGATCCGCCAGAGCGAGCGCCGGGGGCTCTACGCCAGCGTGCTCTCCAGCCTGCGGCGGGCAGGGGCGGTCTATCCCTGTCGCTGCAGCCGTCGCCTGTTGGGCGACATCTCGGCTCCCCACGGTGGATCGCCGGTGTATCCAGGGTTCTGCCGCGGCCAGCCGCCCCGCTGGGGCGTGGAGCAGGGGCGCCTGCCCAGCTGGCGCCTGGCGCAGCAGCCGGGCCTGCTGTGCTGGACGGAGCGGCTGGCGGCCTGCGGCCAACGGGATGCCACCACGGAGGTGGGGGATGTGGTGCTGCGTCGGGCTGATGGCTACCTGGCTTATCACCTCGCTACGGCCGTGGATGAGCTCAGCCTGGGCATCACCGATGTGGTGCGCGGTAGCGATCTGTGGTGCTCCACTGCGCCCCAGGTGGCGGTGATGCAGCGCTTGGGGGGCGCGGTGCCGGTGTACTGGCACGTGCCGCTCTGGTGCGATGACCAGGGCCAGCGGCTCTCCAAGCGCGAGGGGGGACTGGGCCTCCAGTCCCTGCGGGAGCAGGGGATGGAGGCGGCTGCGGTGGTGGGGCTGCTGGCGTCGAGCCTGAATCTGGTGCCGGCGGGCAGCTGCCTCAGTGCCAACGAGTTACGGCACCAGTTGGATCTCGCCGAGCTGGAACGTTGCTTGCAGGCCTTGGCTCCTGGGGCAGCGGAAGGGCTCAAGACTTAAGGAACCTTTCGGGATCAAGTGGTGGAAATCGCACCACACTGGTTCCAACACAATGAGCCGGTTGATGGCACAAGCAGATGCAGGCCACGGGGATCGATGCCCCAGCTGCGGTGGCAGTGGGGTGCTGCGTATGACAGCCCTGCGCTACCGCACTTGTTTGGAGTGCGTGGGCCAGGGTGCCGTGCCTCGCTTTGAGAGCCCAGGGCGGCTGCCGGCGTCTTTGCCCCTGGGGAACAGGGGCTGGACGGGCGGCTTCCGGGGCGATCTCAGCGCTTGGATTTCTGGCGCCAGATGAAGAAGGCGGCTGTGGCCACCACCACCAGCAGGGGTGTGGCGGTGAGCAGGAGCAGCGCAACGGCGGTCCAGTCGGTATACATCGCTTCAGGCACGCATCCTCTGCCCATCATCTCAGGTGAGCCCATGGCCTCCCACAGACGCAGCAGCAGTTCACCCGGAGCCTGGTGGGCGCTGGTGGCTGCGCTGCTGCTCCCCTTGGCGGTGCTGCCCGTCAGGGCCGGTGTGGAGTTCGAGAACTGCCAGCCCACGCCCGATGGGGGCGTGAGTTGCGATACCCGCCCCACGGGCAACACCCTCGACGACGACGAAGCCGCTCGCTACGGCCTGTTCGATGAGGCCAGTCCGGGCTGGTCTGAGTTCGACCCTTACGAGGGCTACGACGACATGTTCGGCGGCAACTGGACCTGACGACCGCCGCGGGGGGCTCCCCTCAACAGATGCGGGGCAGTTGTTCCCCCTGGCCCACATCGAGGGGC
>CALJTZ010000175.1 GCA_937975655.1 uncultured Synechococcus sp.
GAGCTGCCCGCTGGCCTCGGCGGACTGCAGCACTGGCTGGCGGAAGACATGCACACCGAGGCCTTCTATCACCGCACCGTGGTGGCGCTGGTGGTGGGTCTGGCGCGGCTCAGCTCCTGGAGTGATGCCCAGTTGGTGGATGGGTTCAGCAGCGGCACTGGTGGTGCGGCCCTGGCCGGGGCCCGGCGCCTCAGCTTCACCACCTCCGGCCGCTCCCAGGCCTACGCCCTCACCCTCGTGCTTGGGGTGCTCTTGATGGCCGCATGGCTCTTGGTCCACTGATCTCAACGCTGGCCCACTGATTTCGCTGCTCGACCATGGCTTTGCTGTTGTTGTTCCTCTTGCCCCTGTTGGCGGGAGTGCTCATTCCCCTGCTGCCGGAGCGCCCTGGGCTTGCCCGCGGTGCTGCCCTGGTGGCTCCTGCGCTGCAGCTGATCACCGCCGCCTGGCTCTGGCGCCATCCGCCTGGGGATCTCGTGGTGGATTGGCTGCCCCGCCTCGGCCTGTCGCTGGAGCTGGGCCTCGATGGCCTCTCGCTGCCGCTGGTGCTACTGGCGGCGCTGCTCACGGCCCTGGCGGTGCTGGCCAGCCCGGATCACCAGAGCCGCCCGCGCCTGTTTTTCTCGTTGATGTTGGCCACCAACCTCGGTTTGGTGGGCTCCTTCCTGGCCCGCAACGCCCTGCTGTTCGTGCTGGCCTACGAGCTGATCCTGATTCCCACCACTCTGTTGGTGGCCATCTGGGGTGGTGACCGGCGTGCTGGCGCGGCCATTCGCTTCCTCACCTACGGCGCGGTGTCCGGCATCGCTCTACTGGCCGCGGTGCTGGCCTTCGGCTGGCTCCAGCCTGGCGGCCTGGATTTCAGCTACAGCGCCCTGGCCCACCATCAGCTCACGGAGCCGCAGCAGCGTTGGCTGCTGGCCCTGGTGCTGCTCGCCTTTGGCCTGAAGCTGCCGATTGTGCCCCTGCACGGCTGGCAGCCCTACACCTACAGCCAGGCCCCAACACCGGTGGCCATGCTGCTGAGCGGGGCGGTGTCGAAATTGGGGGCCTATGGCCTGCTGCGCTTCGGGGTGGAGTTCCTGCCCGACGCCTGGACCGCCTGGTCGCCCTGGATTGCCGCCGCCGGCGCCATCAGTGCCATCTATGGCGCCCTCAATGCCATCGCCCAGCTCGACATGCGCCGCCTCGTGGCCTACAGCTCCCTGGGCCACATGGGCATGTTGCTGCTGGCCCTGGCCGCTGCCACACCCCTGAGCCTGCAGGGGGTGATCGCCCAGATGCTGGCCCACGGATTGATCATCGCCCTGCTCTTCTGCCTGGTGGGGATGATCCAGGCGAAAACCGGCACCACGGCTATCCCAGAACTCTCCGGGTTGCTCAATGCCCAGCGGGGGCTGCCCTTCACCCTGGGCCTGATGTTGGTTGCCTTGATGGCGGCCGCCGGTGTGCCGGGCCTGGCGGGCTTTGTGGCGGAATTGCTGGTGTTTGAAGGCAGCTGGCTGGCCTTCCCCTGGCCCACGCTCGTTTGCCTGGTGGCTTCCGGCCTCACCGCGGTGTATTCCGTGAGGCTGTTTAACCGGGTGGGCTTCGGCCGGCTCGACAACAGCAAGGCCAACTGGGCCAGCACCACCTGGGCTGAGCGCGCCCCGGCCCTGGTGCTCACAGCCCTGGTGATCGGTGCAGGCCTGTGGCCTGGGGCGCTCACCGGTTGGAGCGAAACCAGCACGGCCGCCATTGCCTTGCGCTACACCAATGCGCCGCCGCTGCTCGCCAACGCCTCCGGCTCCGCTGGACCCCTGTTCTCCGCCGTTGTGTTGCCCTCGCCGCTCCTGCCCTCATGACTGCCACCGTTGCATCCGGGCGCACCCAGGCTCCCCTGATTCCTCCCTCCACCCACCGCTTTGCGGAGGTAATTCATCGCCTCGAGGCCGGTGGCTCGATGCTGCCGGATACGCCGGAGAACCTGCAGCAGATCATCGGCATTTACAAGGCCTATGCCGTGCCGATGGATTTCTACTGGCGCGACCTGCTCTACATCGCCGAGCGGGTGTTTCTGAATCCGCTGCCGGCCTTCAAATACTTCATCTCCAAGCAGTATCTCGATCTTCCCAACAGCTATGCGGGGGATCAAGCTTCGCTG
>CALJTZ010000176.1 GCA_937975655.1 uncultured Synechococcus sp.
CCTCAGCAGGATCGCCTTTCAATCTGCGCGTCACCGGGAAAGCCTATTCCTCTGGTATCACCGATGCCTGCTCATTGCCGACAACGCCTAATTACCTGCAGAGCGCGATTCCTCTGACGTCGGCAGTCTATGCGCCCACAGGCGGGGCCGCTGGCAGCCTCAGCGCCACCAGCATCGACATCACCGCCAGCGTGTTCGGGGAGCTGCAGATGCTGCGCTCGCGCGAGGGCCAGATCGTGATCGGCGCCGCCGTGCTCGACGACATCCTGGGCATCGTGATCCTGGCGGTGGTGGTGAGCCTGGCCGGTGGCGGCAGCCTGGCGATTGGCCCCATCCTCAAACTGGTGGCAGCGGCCGTTGTGTTCGTGGTGGCGGCCATCGGCCTCAGCCGGTCGGCGGCCCCGGCCTTCGATTGGCTGATCGACCGCCTCAAGGCCCCCGGGGATGTGGCGGTGACCTCCTTTGTGGTGCTCACGGCCTGTTGTTTCGCCGCCACCGCCATTGGCCTGGAGGCTGCCCTGGGTGCCTTTGCTGCCGGCTTGATCCTCAGCAACTCCCGCCACACCCACGAGATTGAGCAGGCGGTGAAGCCGATCGTGGCCCTGTTCGCCACCATCTTCTTTGTGCTGATTGGCACCGGCATGGACCTCTCCGTGCTCAATCCGATGGATCCCGCCAACCGCCCCGGCCTGGTGGTGGCCGCCTTCCTGCTGCTGGTGGCTGTAGCCGGCAAGGTGGCCTCCGGCTGGAGCTTTCTGTCCCAGCAGCCCACCAACCGCCTGGTGGTGGGCCTCGGCATGATGCCCCGCGGTGAGGTGGGCCTGATCTTTCTGGGCCTCGGCACCCAGGCCAAGCTGCTCACCCCGGCCCTGGAGGCCGCGATCCTGCTGATGGTGATCGGCACCACCTTCCTGGCGCCTGTGCTGCTCAGACTGGTGGTGTCCGGCCAGAGCAACGGCCCCGATGTCGACCCCCTCGCCGAAATCCCCACCTGAGCCGGCAGCTGGAGCCTTCTCCGGCTGGGGCCTGAGCTGGGGCGGCTGGCTCGACAATCGCCACGGCGAATGGTGGTTGCTGGCCCAGCTGGCCCTGATCGCTGCCCACCTGCTGCCCCCCTGGCCGGCCCCTGGCAGCTGGGGCTTCGCTTGGCCGTTGCCCCTGGCCCTCACGGGGGCTGTGTTGTTTGTGCTGGGCTTGGTGCTGGCGGCCCAGGCCTTCGGGCGGTTGGGGCCGAGCCTCACGCCGTTGCCGGATCCCAAGGCCGGCGCGGCGCTGATCACGGTGGGGGCCTACGGCCGCTGCCGGCATCCCCTCTATCAGGCGGTGTTGCTGTGTTCCCTGGGGGTGACACTGGCCCTGGGCAGCCTGCTGCACCTGGCGCTGCTGCTGGGCCTGTGTGCGGTGCTGGGCGGCAAAGCTCGGCGCGAGGAGCGGGGCCTGGTGTTGCGGCACCCGCAGTACGTGGCCTATCGCGCGGCCACGCCGGCGATCGTGCCGGGGCTCCCCTGGCTCGACTGGCGGGATTGAGGGTTCAGTCGTTGCTGCGGCTGGCCGCCAGGCTCCAGAACAGGCCGTAGAGCGCGGCCATCACCCCCAGGCTGGTGCCCCAGCCCGGGCCGAGGGTCCAGGCCAGCCCCAGGTTGGTGAGCGCACCCACCGCCAGGGCCAGCGCCAGGCTGGCCACCACCAGCACGGCCTGTTGCCCCGCCTCGGAGATCCCCCCCTCCGCCAGGGCCTCCTCCAGCCTCGAGAGTGGCGCGCTCAGCGGCACGTACAAGGCCAGGGCCCACAGGGCTGTGCCGGGCAGCAGGGCCGTCCAGTTCAGCAAGCTCCAATCCGCCAAGGGCCGGCATCCCGCAGGGTTGAGCTCCCTAGCATCAACCACCCTGTGCTGCTTTGCCGGTGACTTGCCTGACAGCTCAACCCTGGAGCTTTCAGGGCCATGCCATCCATGCGGTGAGCCAGGCTCCTGCCAGTGCCGCCGAGCAGCACGGCCCGGCGATCCTGCTGGTGCATGGCTTCGGTGCCTCCACAGACCACTGGCGTTTCAACATCCCGGTCCTGGCGGAGCATTACGAGGTGCATGCCCTGGATCTGCTGGGGTTTGGCCGCAGTGCCAAGCCCGAGGGTCCCAGCTATGGCGGAGCCCTTTGGCGCGATCAGCTGGTGGCCTATGTGCTGGAGCGGATCGGCCGGCCCACGGTGTTGGTGGGCAACTCCCTCGGGGGCTATTCCGCCCTGGCCGCTGGCGCGGCCCTGGGGGATCAGGCGGCGGGGGTGGTGCTGCTGAATGCGGCTGGCCCGTTCTCCGATGAACAGGCGGCACCCAAGGGCTGGGGGGCTATCGCGCGCCGCACCATCGGCGCGGCGCTGTTCAAGAGCCCCGTGCTGCAGCGGCTGTTGTTTGAAAACCTGCGCCGCCCCGCCACCGTGCGCCGCACCCTCAGCCAGGTGTACATCGACAAAACCAATGTGAACGAGGCGCTGGTGGAGTCGATCCTGCGGCCCTCGCGGGACCCCGGCGCCTTCGGGGTGTTCCGCACGGTGTTCGACATTCCCAGCGGCCAACCCCTCGACCAGCTGTTCGCCGAGTTGCAGGCCCCCCTGCTGTTGGTGTGGGGCATCCGCGATCCCTGGATCAATGCGGCAGGACGCCGCGGTGCCTTCCAGCGCCATGCCCCTGCCAACACCACCGAGGTGGTGTTGGAGGCCGGCCACTGCCCCCACGATGAAGTGCCCGACCAGGTGAACCGGGCGATGCTCGAGTGGTTGGCGGGGCTGGACGCCGCCTGACGCCCCTACGGTCGGGCCATCTGCCCGCCCCTGCCATGACCCTGCTCCAGCGCGCTGAGCCCTATCCCCACTGGGAATTCACCGCTCCTTGGGGCGATCAACTGCGGGTGGTTCCCGAGCGTGGTGGCCTGCTCACGGGCTGGCAGAGCGGCGGGCGGGAGCTGCTCTACTTCGATGCTGAGCGCTTTGCCGATCCGGCCAAGAGCGTGCGGGGTGGGATCCCCGTGCTGTTTCCCATCTGCGGGAACCTGCCCGGCGACGCCCTGGTGCTGCCGCAGGGCACCTTTCCCATGGCCCAGCACGGCTTTGCCCGCGATCTGCCCTGGAGCCTGGAGGCGCTGGCCGATGGCCAGGGGCTGCGGCTCACGCTCGAGGATTCGCCCACCAGCCAGGCCGCGTATCCCTTCGCCTTTGGCCTGGTGTTGGAGTACCGGCTGGAGCCGGGTGCCCTGGCCATCAGCGCCACCGTGCAACATCACGCCGGCTCGCACAGCCGGCCGGATCCCATGCCGTTTGCCCTCGGCCTGCATCCCTATTTTGCCGTGTCCGCCCTGGAGGCCGCCGTGGTGCAGGGGCTGCCGGAACGGTGTGTGAACCACCTCACCATGGAGCCGGCTGCCACGCTGGAGCAGCTGGAGCAACTCGCCCAGGGCGTGGATCTCCTGGCCGGGCCAGCGGCTGGCGTGCGCCTGCTGGATCAGGCCACGGGCCAGGGTGTGGAACTGCAAGCCACGGCGCCCCTGGATCTGGCCGTGGTGTGGACCGATCCCCCCCGCCCCATGGTGTGCCTTGAACCCTGGACGGCGCCCCGCGGTGCCCTCGCCAGTGGTGAGCGCTGTTTGCGGCTCGAGCCCGGCGAGCAGCTGCAGTTGCAGTGCCGCTACGCGCTCTGCAGCACCCCCACGATTCAGGCCTGAGGGGCCGGGGGCCTCACCCCCGGCAGGCGGCCGCGGGCCAGCTGCTGCAGGGGATCGAACTCGCGTTTCAGGGCCTCGATCACCGGCCGGGCCGGTGCGTTCTCCCAGGCGGGCAGGGCTGAGCCGGCAGGCTGCTCCAGCACGGTGAGATAGCCCCCCAGTTCGCTGCAGCGCCGGCGCAGGGCCTCCACCCGGTAACCCGGCAGTTGGTCTGCCTCGGCCCAAGCCAGGCCCACGCCACTGCCGGCCGCCAGGTTGAGCTGGAGGTCTGCCACCAGGGGATCCGCCAGCAGCTCGCCGGCCTGGGCCGGCAGCACGCCAAGGCGTAACAACCAGCGGCTGCGTTGCAGCATGGGCGCCCCTTGATCCGGGCCCAGGCTGATGGCCCCCAGGGCCTCCAGCCGCTCGGCGTCCACGGCCTGGGCGTTCAGGCCCGTTGCTGCCGCTTGCTCGCTCCAGGCCAGCAGTTGATCCGCGATCGCCTCAGGGCTCACGCTGGCCAGGCTGATCAACAGGCTGGTCTCGCTGGCTGCACCGGCAGCCCTGGCCAGGGCCGGACTCCACCAGTCGATCAGCTCCGGCGTGAGCGCCGAGCCGAGGCAGTGGCGGCGCAGCTGATCCAGGGCCGGCAGGGCCCCTTGCAGCAGCAGCCCGCGGCGCTGCATCGGCCGCGGGAAGGTGCGCAGGGTGAGCTCGGTGATCAGGCCCAGGCTGCCCCAGCTGCCCGTGAACAGGCGCATCAGGTCGTAACCGGCCACGTTCTTCACCACCTTGCCGCCGGCTTTCGCGGCCGTGCCATCGGCCCGCAGCAGGGCCAGGCCGATCAGTTGGTCGCGCACCCCCAGATAGCGCTGGCGCAGGCCGCCAGCCATGCCGCGGGCCACCAAGCCCCCCAGCGTGCCCGCCCCAGTGCCATCGGCCCCGCTGCCCCAGGGCCAGTCCAGGGCCAGCCACTGGCCTTTGGCCGCCAGTTCCGCCTGCAGCTCCTGCAGCGGTACGCCGGCCTGGGCGGTGATGGTGAAGTCGCCGATGCAGTGCTCCACGATCCGGTTGAGCCGCGTGCAGCTAAGCGTCAGCGGTGGCACCGGGGGGCCCCAGTGCAGCCTGGTGCCGTGGCCTGCCGGTTGCCAGGGGGTGGCCTGCCGGTGCAGGTCCTGCACCAGCTCCTGCAGCTCGCTGGGCTCGGGGGTCATCACGGCACGATGGTGCCATGGCAGATCGGCTCAAAGTCGTTGTTCTGGACGACGACCCCACCGGCTCGCAGACCGTGCATGGCTGTCCGCTGCTGCTCCGCTGGGATGCCCAGGCCCTGCGCCAGGGCCTCGAGCACCCCTCGCCGCTGCTGTTTGTGCTGGCCAACACGAGGGCCCTGGATCCAGCGGCGGCGGCCCAGCGGGTGCGGGAGATCTGCCGCGCCCTCAAGCCGGCTCTGGAGTCGGCCCTGGCGGCTGGGGCCATCGACCACTGGCTGATCGTGAGCCGTGGCGATTCCACCCTGCGGGGCCACTTCCCCCTGGAATGCGAGGTGATCAGCGAGGAGCTTGGCCCCTTCGATGCCACCTTGCTGGCCCCGGCTTTTCTCCCCGGTGGGCGCACCACCGTGGATGGGGTGCATCAGCTGCACGGCGAGCCCGTGCACACCACCCCCTTTGCCCGCGACCGGCTGTTTGGTTACAGCACCAGCTTTCTGCCGGATTGGGTGGCGGAGAAAAGCGGTGGCCGCCTGGCCGCGGCCCAGGTGGAGAGGATCTCCCTGGCGCACCTGGAGGAGGCGCTGCTGGATGGTGGCGAGCTCCTCTGCCAGTGCCTGGCGGGGCTGCCACCCCAGCGCTATGTGGTGGTGGATGCCGAGCGGCCGGAGCAGCTCGCGGCCCTGGGGGCGGCGATGCGGCAGCTCACGGCGCCCGCCGCCGCCCAGCGCTGGGGCCGGCCGCGGCGCTTGCTGGTGCAGTCGGCGGCCAGCCTGATCAATGGCCTGGTGGAGCTACCGCCCCAACCGCTGGATGCCGCTGGCCTGGCGCGGTTGCGCCGGCCTGGGCCTGGCCTGGTGTTGGTGGGCTCCCACGTGCCCCTGGCGGATCTGCAGCTAGAGCGGCTGCTGGCGCAGCCCGGCTGCAGCGGCGTGGAGATCAGCGTGGCCAAGCTGGCCCGGCTGCTGGAGGGGCCACTGCCCGATCGCCTGTTGGCGTCGCTGGAGCAGACCTGGCTGGAGCAGCTGCGGGCGGTGCTGGCGGGCGGCGGCACACCGGTGCTGTTCAGCAGCCGCGGCGAAGTGGCGTGCCGCTCGGCGGCCGAGCGCCGTCGCCTGGGGCTTGCGTTGGCGGGGCTGATGGCACGGCTTGCCGCGGCTCTGGCGCCGCAGCTGGGCTACCTGATCAGCAAGGGAGGCATCACCACCCACACCCTGCTGGCCGATGGCCTGCGGCTGTCAGCGGTGCAGCTGCAGGGGCAGCTGCTGCCGGGCCTGTCCCTGGTGCTGACGTCGGCGGAGGCCCCGGTGCCCGGGCTGCCGGTGATCACCTTCCCGGGCAACCTCGGCGATGGCGAGAGCCTCTGCCAGGCCTGGGCCCTGATGGAGAGCGCCGGCTCAGGCCGGTAGGCCCCGGCGGCAGACCAGACACACCGGGTAACCCATGGCGATCAGGGCCAGGGCCGCCAGGCCATTGGCGGTGTCACTGATCAGCGCTCCGATCAGGAAGGCCAGCGACACGGCGGCCACCACCAGCGGTGTGAGGGGATAGCCCCAGGTGAGAAAGGTCCGCGGCAGTTCCGGTTCCCGCTGCCGTAACCACAGCAGCGCGGCGATGCCGGTGAGTGGCAGGCACACGTAGATCACGGCGGCCATGGCCAGCAGCTGGTCAAACGACCCACTCAGCACCAGGGCCACGGCCGCCAGGCTGGTGAGCAGCAGGGCCAGCCAGCGCTTGAGGCGCTGGTAGCCCAGGATCATGATGGCGTGGCGGAAGGAGCTGATCTCGACCGACAGCCCAAAGCCCGGGGAGTTGATGTAGCGCAGCAGCTTAAAGGTCAGCGTGGGTTCATTCTTAAGCGCTGCCGCAATGTGCTCAAAGATCGGAAGAGCACACGTCT
>CALJTZ010000177.1 GCA_937975655.1 uncultured Synechococcus sp.
GCAGCCGCTGGGCGGGGCGATCCAGGGCGAAGCAGGGCAAGCGCAGCCGATCGGCCCCACCCCCGAGCAGGGCCACCGGGTGCAGGTGCCCGCAGATGTTCAGCAGGGGCGGATCGCCTGGCGGTGGCGGCTCCGGTTCATGGCTCAGCCAGAGCACACCCCGCTGTTGGGAGGGAGCGGCTGGCAGGCCCTCAAGCCAACTGCCCCGCTCATGGTTGCCCCCCACCAGGGTGAGGCGGCAGCCCAGCAGGTCCGGCATGGCGGCCAGTTTCTGGCGCAGGCTGAGGGTGAGGCCGAGGCGGCTGTGGATCAGGTCGCCCAGCACCAGCACTTCCCTGGGCCGCAGCCGGTGGGCCAGATCCAATAGCCGGTTCAGGTTGGTCGCATCCCCGTCGCTGGGTAGCGGAATCCCGCTGGCCTGGAAG
This sequence comes from uncultured Synechococcus sp., assembly GCA_937975655.1. Taxonomy (GTDB): domain Bacteria; phylum Cyanobacteriota; class Cyanobacteriia; order PCC-6307; family Cyanobiaceae; genus Vulcanococcus. Next base: position 426 of record CALJTZ010000177.1, read on the forward strand.
CTCTCGGCCTTGCCCAGGTGCACGTCTGCCAGCAGCAGTAACTGCTGCTGGGGATCCCAGAGGGCGCCGTCGCCCAGCAAGTTGAGGTGATGGCCGTGCCAGTGCAGCTCGCTCACCGCTGGCCCATCACCTCCTGGTAGGCCGGGCGGGCCTGGGTGGCGGCGATGGTGGCCTCCACGTTGGGGAAGGGGGCCAGGTCGATCTGGGGGAAGAAGATCGGCAGATAGGCCAGGTAGGCCTGCACGGCACAGTCGGCCACACCCCAGTGCTGGCCTACGAGCGGGTGGCCTCCCTCCAGAACGCGGTCCAGCACGGTCATCAGGCGCGGAAATTCCCGCTCGCGGCTGGAGGGCACGAACAGGGCCGTGGCCAGGGTGGCATTGGCAAACAGCACCCATTGCTGGGCCAGGGCCCGCTCGGCGGCAGTGCTGCATTCGCCGCCGTAACGCTCCGCTAGATACAGCAGGATCGCGCCACTCTCGAACAGCTGCAGGCGGCCGCCAGGCAGGGCTGGATCCTCGTCCACCAGGGCCGGCACCTTGCCGAAGGGGTTGATGCCGAGGAAGGGCTGCTCGCGGTGTTCGCCGGCTTCCAGGTTCAGCAGCACCCACTGGTAGGGGATCCCCTTTTCCGCCATGTACCAGCGGGGCATGGAGGCCCGGCTGCGGGCACCCCCGTAGAGGGTCAGAGCCATGGGGATGTGCTGAGCTGGAGGCCATCATCGGCCCCTGATGGCTCATCACCATCACACTGAGCTGAGTGGCTCGGGCATGGTGGAGGAGCAACTGCAGGCGCAACGCGAGGAGCAGCAGGCTGCCCTGCTCCGTCTGGCTCCTCACATCGTGGGCCGCACCCGCCGCGGTGTGGTGGGAAGCAGCCGCTATGCCAAGGCTCTGCGGGAGGCCGTGCGCCACGCCTCCGACGACCCGACTCGCCAGCCGGTGTTGATCTCCGGCGAGCCGGGCCTGGAGAAGGACAACCTGGCGGCCCTGATCCATTTCGGTTCCCCCGATCGCCACCAGCTGCTGGTGCAGCTGGATGGTGCCCTACTGCGGCCGGATGGAGCGGAGCTGTTCGGCTCCGCCAGCGCCGACGGTGAGGGATCGCTGCTGGACACCCTGGGCAGCGGCTCGCTGTTGATCGACAAGCTTGACCAGGTGCCAGCGGAGTTGCAACCGGCGCTGCTGCAGCTGGCCCGCAACGGCCGCTGGCAGGCCCCGGGAGCCGCCAGCCATGAGCGGCAGTTCACCGGTCGGGTGTATTTCACGGCCGAGGCGTCCATGCCCAGCTTCGACCGGGCCTGCACCCTGATCCGTGTGCCGCCCCTGCGGGTCCGCCGCCAGGACCTGGGCGAATGGCTGCGCTATGGCGTGCGGCAGCGCAGCCGCAAGCTGGGCTGGGACCAGCCGCCGGAGGTGCCCGAGACGGTGGTGAAGCGGCTGCAGATCTACGACTTCCCCAACAACCTGCGCGAGTTGGAGATGTTGATCTATCGGGCTCTGCAGCAGGCGCGGCGCCAGGCCGATGGCGGCAGCGACGCTGCAGGGGCGGTGCTTCCCACTGCCCTGCCGGAGGACGTGTTCTGGACCTCCCCCCGCCAGCAGCGCTTCCGCTTTGACATCTGGCGTTGGAAGCCGCGCCTGCGGGAGTTGATGCGCGCGCCATGGCTCTGGAACGGGCTGCTGTTCGGCCTGGTGAGCTGGCTGTTCGTGCTGGTGAACCTGTGGCTGTGGCTGGGTCCCCAGGACCGGGCCCACAACGGCGCCCTCAATCTGTTCTGGGCCTGGTGGTGGCCCTTGATCCTGCTGAGCTTTCCGCTCGTGGGCCGGCTGTGGTGCTCCTTCTGTCCGTTCATGGTGTGGGGTGAGATCAGCCAGCGGCTGGCCGCAGCCCTGGGCTGGCAACCGGCCCGCTGGCCCCGCGGCAACACAGACGACTGGGCCTCGCCGCTGCTGGCAGCGGGCTTCGCGGCGATCCTGATTTGGGAGGAAACGGCCAACCTTCTCAACACCGCCTGGCTGAGCAGCTGCCTGTTGTTGCTGATCACGGCGGGGGCCGTGATCGGTTCGCTGCGCTTTGAGAAACGCTTCTGGTGCCGCTACCTCTGCCCGGTGGGGGGCATGAACGGCCTGTTCGCCAAGCTTTCGATCCTGGAGTTGCGGGCCCAGGTGGGCACCTGCAGCGGCAGCTGCAGCTCCTACGCCTGCTTCAAGGGGGGGCCGGCCGATGGCGAGGGTCTGGCCACTGTCGGGTGCCCACTGGGTACCCATCCCGCCCACCTCAGCGATAACCGCAACTGCGTGCTCTGCCTCACCTGCGCCCAGGCCTGTCCGCACCGCTCGGTGCAGCTGGCCCTGCGCCCCCCGGCCGCGGATCTGCAGCGGGAGATGGAGGTGCCGCGGGGGGAAGCCGGCCTGTTGCTAGTGCTAGCTGGCGATCTCTGTCTGCATGGTTGGCAGCGGCTGCTGGGCTGGCTGCCCCTGGCCCCCGCCAGCCTGGTGGCGGGCCCCCTGCTGCCCCGGCTGGCCTTTGCCTGTCTGGCCCTGGCGCTGCCATCGGGGTTGTTTCTTCTGGCCCGGCCCTTCTTCTCGGCCCGACGCTTGCGCCGCACCCTCTACGGCCTGCTGCCGCTGGTGTGGGCCCTGTTGCTGGCCCGCCATCTCCCCATCGGCATGGCGGAAGCGGGCCTGGTGCTGCCGGTGAGTGTGGCCTCCCTGGCTCCGCCGTGGGCCGCCTCTCTGCCCCGCTGGAGTGCCGACCCCCATGTGATTGGCTTTTGCCAGAGCGCCGCCGTACTGCTGGGGTTCAGCGCGGCCGTGGTGGTGTTGCGCCGGATGTTGCAGACCAACCGGCTGGCCTGGCTCAGTTCCACGACCTTGGCGCTGCTGCTGGCCCTGGGGGGACGCTGGTTGGTGGCCTTCTAGTAGCTGCGGCAGAGGCGCTGGATGTCGCTGCTGCGGTAGAGGCTTTCGCTGGCGCCTGGCGTGGCTTCCGCCAGCTTGTGGGCCTTGGTGAGCAGGTGCTCGCTGCCGATGCGGTTGGCGATGGCGGCCTTGGCCGGGCCACTGGCGCTGGCCCAGCTCTGGCAGTCGCGGCGGGTGTCAGCGGCCACAGCGGCCGTGGCCCCGATGCCGGCTAGCAGCAGAGCGACCGGCGCGATGAGGCAGATCCGCATGGACTCTCGGGCTGGCTCAGCCGGCTGGTTGTCTCCGACCCTGCCAGATTCCGGAGGTGATGCGGGCCCCATGGCGCACCTGGCGTTGCCGTCCGACATAGACCCACGCCTGGCTCCCATCGGCCAGGCGCCAGCTCTGCCGCTCGTAGAGCCGCGGCACCCCCTCGAAGCGGTCCAGGGCGGCCAGCACCGCCGGGGTCACGGCGTAGAGCTCGCCAGCGATGGTGTCGGCTGGATCGTCGCTGGCCACGGCCATCGGAAAGGGTCCCAGGTCGTAGAGCCGGGCGCCCGGCAGCAGCGCTTCGCCGCGGTACGTGGACTCGGCGATCCAGTGGTGGTTCGGTTCACCCCGTTTCAGGCTGCCGTACACGAATACCGGAGCGGTGTCGCTGGGGCTGGGCCCAGGCCAGGGATAATCAGCCGACCTGCCTTGTGCTGCCATGACGATTGCCCTGCTGATTGCCCTGGCCGGATCCCTGGTGCTGATGACTGTGATTGTGCGCCGTCTGGAGCGTTCCTGACCGCTGCACGATGGCTACGACGGCATCCGCATTGACGGTGCGAATCGTGCCAGTGTCTATGCAGGCGATCTGAAACAGCGAGGGGTCGCTGCTGCGGGCGCCACCCTCGCTGTGGATCACGTGGCCCATCCACCAATCTGATGCGGCCATCACGGCCACCAGGTCGCCGACACGCACCGCCAGAAACAGGGGCTGCTGCTCCACGCCCGTGCGCGCATCTGTGCTGATAGTACAAGCGTTCTGATTAATGGGCTTCGGCCCGTTCCGCCTCGCGGATTAGCCGCTGCACCCGCTCCAGCAGTGATTCGTTGCTCATGCGGCTGTTGAGGCGCTCCACCAGCAGCGGAAACGCCAGGGGGCCCGGCCTGGTGGTGCGCTCCAGCAGTCGTTCGCTACCGGCCAGGCGTCCCAGTACCTCCTCGAGGCGATGGAGCTCCAGCTGCTCCTGCATCACTTCGCGCCGGGCCTGCTCCAGCAGCAGATGCTGGGGCTCGTGTTTCGTCAGCACATCGAACAGCAGCGCGGCGCTGATCTGCAGTTGCCCGCCCGTCTTGTTCTGGCCTGGCATGCTCTGGGTTACCAGACCACTCACCTGGGCGATGGCCCGGAAGCGCCGGCGGCAGAGTTCCGAGAGGTTTACGGACTGTTCCAGGTCGGCTTCGAGCTGGCTGAGGTCGAACAGGTCGTCGCCGTGGAGCTCCAGCAGTTCGTCAAAGGGGTAGCCCTTGGGGGCCAACAGCTCAAAGCCGTAGTCGTTCACCGACACGGTGATGGTGCTGGGGCGATGGCGGGCCAGGCGCCAGGCCCAGAGGAAGCCGAGGCCCTCGTGCACGAAGCGCCCTTCCAAGGGGAAGGCGAACAGATGGCTGCCCTCGCGGCTGCGGCACACCTCCATCAGCAGCTGGTGCTGGCGTGGCAGCCGTGAGAGGTTGGCCTGCCGTTGCAGCAGCGGTTCGAGCGCCTGGAGCTCCGGGCTATCCAGTTCAGCGTTGCCGGCCAGGGCCCGGGCGCAGCGATCCACCTCCGCCCGCAGGTGTTGGCTGAGCAGGTCGGAGAGGGCCATCTGGCCGCCTGCCCAGGCCGGAATTGTGGCGCTTTTCTTAGCCGTGGCCTTCACCATGGCGGTCATCTCGCGCAGGCGCACGAACTCCAGTTGGCGGCCGGCGAAGAAGAACACATCGCCAGGTTTGAGCCGGCCGATGAATGCCTCCTCCACATGGCCGATCACCGCGCCCCGCACGAAGCGCACCGTGACGGAGCGATCGGCTGTGATCGTGCCGATGTTGAAGCGATGCAGCCTGGCGATGGCCTTGTCGAGCACGCGATAGCGGAACGGCTCGCCAGCGGCGGCCGGCTCGTCGTCGAGGCGGCAGCGCACCAGCTTGCGGTAGCGCGGGTAGGCCGCTAGGCACTGGCCGCCGTGTTCGAGAAAGGCCAGGCACCACTGCCATTGGGTGTCTGTGAGTTGGCGGAAGCTCCAGCTCCGGCGCACCGCCGTGAGGGCCTCCTGGGGCACGAAACCCGGGCCGCAGGCCAGGGTCACCAGGTGCTGCAGCAGCACATCCAGCGGCAGCTGGGGCGGCCGGCGGTGCTCCACCAGCCCGGCAGCCAACCCCCGCCGCATGGCGCTCAGTTCCAGCAGCTCGAGGGCATTGGTGGGCATGAACAGCACCTGGGAGGTGCCCCCCGGCGTGTGGGCACTGCGTCCTGCGCGCTGCAGCAGGCGGGCCAGGTTCTTGGCGGAGCCGATCTGCACCACCCGCTCCACGGGTTGAAAATCCACACCCAGATCCAGGGAGCTGGTGCACACCACCCAGCGCAGGTCACCGGCCTTCACCCGGGCCTCGATCGCCTCGCGCTCGGCCCGATCGATGGCGCTGTGGTGCAGGGCGAGGAGCCCCTCCATCTCGGGGCAGGCGAACCGCAGGCACTGGTGCCAGCGCTCGGCCTGGTTGCGGGTGTTGGTGAACAGCAGGGTGCTCACCGCCGGATCCAGGCCGGCCACCAGCTGTTCATACATGCGCAGTCCGAGGTGGCCGCCCCAGGGGAAGCCATCGATCGAGTCGGGCAGCAGGCTGCGGATCGCCGTGGTGCGCTGGATGTCGGCGGTGACGATGCGTGGTTCTGGGTTGGTCGCCGCCGCCGCACCCACGCCCACTGCCGCTTGCGCCGCCTCGTTGAGGTTGCCGATCGTGGCGCTGATCGCCCAGGTTCGCAGGCCCGGCCGCAACTGTCGCAGCCAGCTCAGGCAGAGCTCGGCCTGCAC
>CALJTZ010000178.1 GCA_937975655.1 uncultured Synechococcus sp.
AAGGCCGCCTTGGCCACGCCCATCACGTTGTAGTTGGGGATGGCCCGCTCAGCCCCCAGATAGCTCAGCGTGATCACGCTGGCGCCCTCGTTGAACAGGGGCTTGGCGTAGCGGCACAGCGGTGCCAGCGAGTAGGCGCTCACCTCCAGGGCCCGACCGAAGCCCTCGGGGCTGATGGCGGAGTAATCGCCGATCAGCTCCTCCTTGCCGGCGAAGGCCAGGCAGTGCACCAGCACGTCGATCGAGCCCCACTGCTCCTTCACCCGGTTGAACACGGCCTCGATCTGGGCCGGCTCCTGCACGTTCAGGGGCTCGAACAGGGTGGGCGCCAAGGGAGCGGTGAGCTCGCGCACCTTGCCCTCGAAGCGGCCCTTCTCATCCGGCAGGTAGGTGACGCCCAGCTCGGCACCGGCGGCGTGCAGCTGCTGGGCGATGCCCCAGGCGATCGACTTGTTATTGGCGATCCCCGTAACCAGGGCCTTCTTGCCGCGCAGATCGAGAAGCATGGGTTCGAGGAGCCGGAGGCGAGCGGTTGCAGTCCGGCGATTCTCCCCCAACCCGTGCCAGCCGCCAGGATGCGCCCCGCCACCGCCTGGAGCGCCTGCAGCCCATGGGTCCCATCCCGAGCGTTCCGGCCCAACCCGATGGCCACAACCTGCCGCGCCACTTCATGAGCCGCGAGGCCCTGCAAGCCTCGCTCCAGAGCCTGTTCCCGCAAGCCCCAGGCCCGCTCAGCCCCATCGCCGGCGGTCGCCGTGCGGCGCTGGAGCGGCTGGCCGCCATCGAGCCCCACCACTACGGCCAAACCCGCAACGCCCTGGCAGGGGCCGTGACCCGGCTCTCCCCCTACATCCGCCACGGGGTGCTCCCCCTGGCCGAGGTGCGTGATGCCGTGTTCGCCTGGCTCGAAGCCAGCGGTGCCCCCCGCCAGCACGGCGAGAAACTGATCCAGGAGCTGGCCTGGCGCGACTACTGGCAGCGGCTCTGGCAGCAGCTGGGCGACGGCATCTGGCACAACCGTGAGCCGCTCAAAACCGGCCACGCCCCCGAGAGCTACGCCAGCGCCCTCCCCGAGGACATCCGCCAGGGCCAGACGGGCCTGGCCTGCATCGACGCCTTCAGCAGCGAGCTCAGCAACACCGGCTGGCTGCACAACCACGCGCGCATGTGGCTGGCCAGCTACGTGGTGCACTG
>CALJTZ010000179.1 GCA_937975655.1 uncultured Synechococcus sp.
TGGCCTTTCACCGGGCCCTGGCGGGCGCCGTGGCCGAGCTGGCCGTTGCCCTGCAGTGCCGGCGCTTCCTGCTCAGCGGGGGGTGCTTTCAGAACCAGCTGCTGCTGGAGCTGAGCGCCGCAGCGCTGGAACAACGGGGCATCGAACCCCTCTGGCCCCAGCAGCTCCCCTGCAACGACGGAGCCCTGGCCATCGGCCAGCTGATGGGCCTGGCCGATGGCCCAGAACTCCACACCAGCCGCCCCCAGGAACCCTGCCTATAACCGGGGCAGCCCCGCAGCTGGCGAGCGATGTGCCTGGCGGTACCGGGTGAACTCGTGAGCATCAACGAGCACCCCGATCCCCTGTGGCGCACGGGGGATGTGAGTTTCGGTGGCGTGCTGCGCCAGGTGAGCCTGGCCTGCGTGCCCGAGGCCCAGCTGGGCGACCAGCTGCTGGTGCACGTGGGCATGGCACTTGCGGTGCTGGAGCCATGAGCCCCCCTCGCGCCTGGATCGATGGCAACGAAGCCGTGGCGCGGGTGGCCTATCGCCTGAACGAGGTGATGGCGATCTACCCGATCACCCCCGCCTCCCCCATGGGCGAATGGGCCGATGCCTGGGCTGGCGAGGGGCGCCCCAACCTCTGGGGCAGCGTGCCGGCGGTGGTGGAGATGCAGAGCGAGGCCGGCGCGGCCGGCGTGGTGCATGGAGCCCTGCAGGCGGGTGCCCTCACCACCACCTTCACGGCCTCCCAGGGATTGCTGTTGATGATCCCGAACCTCTACAAGATCGCCGGCGAACTCACCGCCGCAGTGATCCACGTGGCGTCCCGGGCCCTGGCCACCTCGAGCCTCTCGATCTTCGGCGACCACAGCGATGTGATGGCCACCCGCGGCACGGGCTGCGGGCTGCTGTTCGCCGCCTCGGTGCAGGAGGCCGGCGACTTCGCCGCCATCGCCACCGCCGCCACTCTTGGGAGCCGAGTGCCGTTTCTGCACGTGTTCGACGGCTTCCGCACCTCCCACGAAATCCAGGCGGTGGAGCTGGTCGAAGACACCACCCTCCAGGACCTGATCCCCGCTGCGCTGATCGCCGCCCACAGGGCCCGCGGGCTCACGCCCGATCACCCGCAGATCCGCGGCACCAGCCAGAACCCCGATCTTTGCTTTCAGGCCCGCGAGGCGGCAAACCGCTTCCACGACGCCACACCGCTGCTGGTGCAGGAGGCCATGGACCGCTTTGGCGCGCTCACGGGTCGCCATTACGCACTCTTCGACTACCAGGGCCACCCCGCCGCCGAAC
>CALJTZ010000180.1 GCA_937975655.1 uncultured Synechococcus sp.
GGCCTTCGCCGATGCCTTCGCCCGCGCCTGGTTCAAGCTCACCCACCGCGATCTGGGGCCCAAGTGCCTCTACCTCGGCCCCGAAGTGCCCGCCGAAGAACTGATCTGGCAAGACCCGATCCCAGCGGTGAACCATCCCCTGGTGGATGAAGCCGCCATCGCCGATCTGAAGGCGCGTGTACGGGCGTCAGGGCTGAGCACCGCCGAGCTGGTGAGCACCGCCTGGGCCTCGGCCTCCAGCTTCCGGGGCTCCGATAAGCGCGGCGGCGCCAACGGCGCCCGGGTGCGCCTGGCCCCGCAAAAAGACTGGGCCGTGAACCAACCCGAGCAGCTGCAGCAGGTGCTAGCCGTGCTCGAGGGCATCCAGCAGGGGTTCAACGCCTCCCGCCCTGATGGCGTGCGCGTGTCGCTCGCGGATCTGATCGTGCTGGCCGGTGGCGTGGGTGTGGAGCAGGCGGCCTCAGCGGCGGACCAGCCCCGCGAGGTGCCCTTTACCCCGGGCCGGATGGATGCCAGCCAGGAGCACACCGATGCGGCCTCCTTTGCGGTGATGGAGCCCCAGGCCGATGGCTTCCGCAACTGGCAGAAGGGGCCGATGAGCGTGGCCGCCGAGCACCTGCTCGTGGATCGCGCCCAGCTGCTGGGGCTGAGTGCCCCGGAGATGACCGTGCTGGTGGGAGGCCTGCGGGTGCTCGGTGCCAACACCGGCGCCAGCCGCCATGGGATGTTCACCGAGCGACCGGGGGTGCTGAGCAACGACTTCTTCGTGAACCTGCTCGACATGGCCACCTCCTGGACGCCCATCGACGACACCGGCGAGCTGTTTGAGGGGCGCGATCGCCGCAGCGGTGAGCTGCGCTGGAGCGGTAGCCGGGTGGATCTGGTGTTCGGCTCCAACTCCCAGCTGCGGGCCATCGCCGAGGTGTATGCCCAGAGTGATGGCGCCGGCCGCCTGGTGGACGACTTCGTGGCCGCCTGGGTGAAGGTGATGAACGCCGATCGCTTTGATCTGCAGCGTTGAAGACCGCCAGGGGCGCTGGATCTAGCGCTGGTCTCAGCGTCGCTGGCATCTCTGACTTCTGTGGCATGGCACAACTGCTGGCGGCCATGCCCTGGAACAAGCTGGGCGCCTGATGGCCCTAGCGGATGGCAATCACGGCCCGATCGATCTCGCGACCGTTCTTATCCCAGGCCACCACGCTCAGCTGACGCGGACCCGCCTCAATCTCGGCAAAGCTGAACACACTGGCCGCCTTGGCCGTCTGAGCCGTGGCGATCACCGG
>CALJTZ010000181.1 GCA_937975655.1 uncultured Synechococcus sp.
ACGGACCGCCGTTGTACAGCCACTCGTCGAGGCTGGCGGCTTCCCAGATGGGATAGAAGTGCAGGCCGATGGCGTTGCTGCTGGGGATCACAGCACCGGAGATGATGTTGTTCCCGTAGATCAGCGAACCGGCAACGGGCTCACGGATGCCGTCGATGTCGACGGGAGGAGCGGCGATGAACGCCACGATGTAACAGATGGTGGCCGCCAGAAGGCAGGGGATCATCAGGACACCGAACCAACCCACATAAATGCGGTTGTCGGTGGATGAAACCCACTGACAGAAGCTTTCCCAGCTACTGGCGCGGCCGCTGCGGATGGCAGTGGACATGGAACCAAATGAGTGCAGGATGGCCACAGGATGTGGCAAGGCCACGCTACGGAAGCCAGCCAAACAACTCCAGGAGTAAAAATTAAATTCGCAGGCAATAATCGTTGTTCATGAAGCGCTTCATGACGTCTTCATGAAGTTACTTAAAGCGCTGGCGGCGGGGAGGGCGCCATCCCAGCGGTGCCGGCACTGGCCTGCTGCCGCAACCACTCCTGGCCCTGCTGCAGGAAGCTGCTCCAGTTCAGCTTCTCCTCCTCGGCGGCCCGCGCCACCAGCAGGGGCGCCTGGCGTTGGAGCAGCGCCTGGAGCTCTGCTTCAGGAACGCCTGAGGCCAGGGCCAGATAGTCGGCCATGGCACGGCCCACCACCCGGGTGAGATAGGCCGCGCTGAGGGCCTGCAGGGCACTGCCCACCAGCCAGGTGGCGCCGTGAAGCCTCACCACGGTGGCCAGGGCCTGGGAGCTCCACTCCACCACCCCCAGGGTCAGGGCCGCCTTGGCCAGCTCAGCGGCGGCGGCCTGCAGCTGCTCCAGGGTCCAGGAACACTCCCAGAGGCGGGCCATCTCCTGCAGCATCAAGCCATTGGCAGCGGCCAGCACCAGCAGATCCAGGCTGGGCAGGGGGGCCATCACCACCCCGGCCGCCACGGTCCACTGGGTGCGCTGGAGCAGCCTCTGCCAGCGCTGGCGCCGCAGCTCTTCCAGTTCGAGCTGCCAGACGCCGTGCAGCTGTTCGAGGCAGCGCCGTTGGGTGTGCTCCAACTGCTGCTGGCCCGAACCCGCCAGGCTCTGGGCCAGTGGGGCCAGATCGAGCGCCAGGGCCCCAGGCTCTGCGGGGGTCCAGGCCAGCCAGCGGTCCCGCAGCTGCTCGGGCAGCTGCCCGTTCAGTTCCCGCTCACGAGCCGACCAGTCGGCGCAGGCGGTGCGCTGCACCAGCAACCAAACAGGCTGCCCCTGGGGCAAAGCCTCCAGCCAACGCAGGTCGGCGGCCCGCAGGGGCAGATCCAGGCAATAGACAAGGTGGTCGCAGTGGCGGAACAGCTCAGGCCACTGCCAGTCCGGGCTGTAGGCCGGCAGCGGGCGGGTCCAGTGCAGCCGCAGCGGCAGGGCGGCACGGCAGGCTTCTCCAAGGGCCGTGCTGAGGCTGGGATCGGGGAGCTGCACACCCACCACCGCCACATCCAGATGCTCGCGCTGCTGCCGCGCCCGCAACACCGCCAGGGCCTGCTGCCGGGCGCTGTGCTGGTCGGCACAGGCCGCCTCACCCTCCAGCCGTTCAAAGGCCGCCAACACCGTGTCGCAGCGCGCGAGCCAACCCGCAGCGGTACGGGGCCAGCGTTCAGCACTGGGCCGTCGCCGCCCCCGCAGCAACCACAGGCCACCGGCCGCTGCCCCAAGACTCACCAGCGACGACAGCTGGATGTGCAGGCTGTCCAGCACCAGCCAACTGCCCACGAGGGGCAGCGCCACCGGCCACAAGCGCCGCAGGGCCAGGGCAGACAGCGGTGTGGACACTGCAGAAGGCTGGGGTGCCGCGGGAGAGGTGCTCAGAGGTGCAGTCAAGGGAAACGGAGGCTCGCGCCCTGCCGCCCCGGGCCGCAGGGATGAGCCGTTCTGGCGCTGCCTCTCTAGCTCAACTGGTGCTCCCTGCCCAGACCCAATACCTTGGGCAGTGCTTGCGGTTCTCCAGCTGGCCCATGGCAGCCACCACCCCAACCCTGGTCAGCCCCCACCGCAGCGACGCGCGCCGTGAAGTGAAACGGGCCTTGCTGATCGCCCTCGGCGTGAATGTGGGCATGAGCGTGCTCAAACTGGCTGTGGGCCTGAAGAGCGGGTCGTTGGCGCTGCTGGCGGACGCCATGCACAGTGCCACCGATGGCCTGTCCAGCCTGCTGGGCTTGATCACCAACGGCCTGTCCGATCCCAAGCCCGACCGGGACCATCCCTACGGCCACGACAAATACGAAGCGGTGGGGGCGCTGGCCATCGCCGGTTTCATCCTGTTCACCGCCGTGGAACTCCTGCGCACGGCCGTGCGGCGGATCGCTACGGGC
>CALJTZ010000182.1 GCA_937975655.1 uncultured Synechococcus sp.
TTGACGAAGGCTGCCTGAATGGCAGCAGGAGCGTCATCTTTCCTGGCAGTCACCGACGCAGCTGGGACAACTGCAACATTTGTCATGGCTTGACCATTGCAGCTGTACAGCGCAGGGCGATCGTCTTGGCCGTGGCCTTCGCCATGCGCCACACGTCAGCTGGCGGGTGAGCAGTGGGATGCCGTTCACCCCGGCGTGATGGCGAAACCAGTGGCGGGTCATGCAGCCCTTGCGGCTGCGGGTCTGCACGAGCACGCCGCTCTCGAGATACGGCCATTCCTCAACAAGGGGTATCGAGCTTGGCAGGAAGGGCCACTGGCCGGCGCAGGGGGACGCCCAAAAGCTGGTTCATGCCAAGTGGGTAGGTGTGACCGACGCCGACATCACCAGCGATGGCCGTGCCCTGGTGCTTCACTTCAGACGGATGCTTCGCTTTAACGCCGTTCAGCTTTGGCAGAACCTGATCCGGCAGGGTTGGAAGCGGGCGCCGCCGCAGTGGTGATTAGGAAGCTCTAGTGCTGCCAACAAACCCGGCTGACGCTGGTGGCTGAGCCGGACTCGATCGGCTGATGGCTGGAGGCCAGCAAAGCTCTTTGCTTAGGCCAAGCCTACGGTACGCCCTTCACAGAGCAGAGCCCATTACCAGCATCAGAATCAGTGAAATGAAGACAAAAGTGCTAACGACTGCCATGCGTTGCTCTAGACGTTGGATGGCGGCAGTATCGCCGTGTTTCTGGAAGCAGCGCCATGCAATCACCCCAGAACTAGTCGCCACCATGATGTAGAGCAATACAGCAATATGTATAGCGTCAATCAACGTGGCGTAACCAGCCGCCCCCAGTTCATTGGCAGAGCTGCGCAAGCTGATCACGGCTGCAAATGCAGAACCTGCTAGTAGGCCAAAGCGGGGGCTGAGTGCACTGGGATGATCAACCCGAAGCCCAAACGAAGCCAGGGCGATCAGCGAGGCTGCGAAGGCTCCCGTCGTGAGTTTCCAGAAGCCCGTCTGATCTATGCGTTGTAGCAGGATCTGCAGTTCGACCTTGGCGTAGCTGCTGGCGCTGCCAGGTGGAAGCCGTGGGTCGCCGAAGGTGGTGCGGTATGTCTTAGTGCCGCTTACCAAGCGAGTGGAGCGAATCCTCCAGCCACTGAGATTGATATCCCGATCGAAGCTGGAATTGCTCGCGTCGGCTGCAAACAAGATCGACTGACTGTCGTTCTCAGCTTCCTCCAGCTCGATACGCAGGAGCTGTTGATCGAATGGAAAGCGCCTTACATCCCATCCATGACGGAAGCTGCCCACGATCTTGCGCTGTTGCCACATTCCGGAAGCTGTTGCTTCCGAAATGGCATTGGGACTCTCGATTTTGATCGCATTGGGGAACTCCAGGCGATCAAGGGGAAAGCCCGATTCCTGATTGCTGATTGACCACAGCCAGAATGATGCCGAGAAACTTTTCTTGGATGGATCAAGATCGCTAATACCTGTCAGAAATGCGCCAATCCGCACAGTTTCCGGCGAAGCTGCTACAGCCTGGGCAGGGCGTGGACCAACCATGCTGATCAGCAGCCCTAGGGCCACCGCCAGCAACACTCCACGCCAGGACGGTAAACCAGCCCTGGTGGGATGAGGATCTGACACAGCGTCAGGATTCGGATTTTCAGACGTTAACTCCGTAGCACCTGTATGGCCTTCTGAACCAGTCCGACATAGGCCATGAGGTTCCTCTGCGGATCGGCCTGACCCGCCTCAGTGGTGAGACAACAAAAACCCCAGGCCAGTGGGCGCCTGGGGTCGTTGGATGCGGACCTTGGCTTCTGCCCCTCTGTCATGGCTGCAGCGGGGATCCTGCGTCAAGGGTCAGCCGGCCGCCCCCTCAAGCAGGTGCCCGATCAGGCTGCTGAGCGACCTGCCCTCTTGTCCGCGCGGTGCTGGAGCCGCTGGGCGAGCCCCCACGGCAGGGTGGCGTTGATCCCGGTGGGCTTACGCCGGAGCAAATCCGCAACATGCTGCAGCTTGCCTGTCACGCCGGACAGCGGCGAGAATCCAGACATCGATTCAATTAATGGTCGAATCGCTCACGAGGTTGGCTGTTAGCGCAGAGCGCTTTCACCCACAAAATACGCCACGCGCAGCGGTCTGGGCTCACGGTGCTGCAGATCAGGTTCTGGCGAGGCGGAACTGCCCCTCCCCCGCTGCCGTAGCTACCAACAGGACATGGCGATCTTTCTCCCCCCTGCCGCGATGGTGGACCACCTGGCCCGCATCCTTGGCCCTGACGGCCGCGATGAGGCCGCTGTGGACCTCTTTGATGCGCTGGTCCTACGCGGCTTCCTCCAGCCGTGGAGGACCGGCCTCTGGGAGCTGGAAAGGCTCAGCGCCCAGCCGCTGCAGGAGATTGCGCGGATCAGCGGGTGACTGCCGGCAAGCCGTTCAACGGCACATCTGGGGACCTGGAAGATCCTCGGATCAGTGAGAAGTCAATCGGGGCGACAGGATTCGAACCTGCGACCTAGTGCTCCCAAAGCACCCGCGCTACCAAGCTGCGCCACGCCCCGCTACTTGGGCACCATAGCGGGCCATGGCGCAGATCCCTCTTCCCCACTGCGCTCACCGGTGGCGCTAGGGAGCGTTGGTGTCCCACTGCACGGTGCAGCGGTAACGGGAGGACATGTCGCGGATCATGTCGATGCAGCGGGTGTTGGTGATCTGATCGCCCGCGGGCATGGCGGCACTGGCCTGGGCGATGGCGTCTTGCCGGCTGATGATCGATTCCGCGGTGCCGCTGCCAGCCCAGCCGGGGGCTGCACCCGCCATCACCAGGCCCAAGGCCAGGATCCCGATGCCGTACGGCGTGGTGGCCATGGGCTGCTCATCGCTTCTCCAGTGATAGCCGGTTGTCCCACACCCCTGGCAGGTTCCACCGAGATCGATACAACGGGTCGGCCTTGCGCTGCGTG
>CALJTZ010000183.1 GCA_937975655.1 uncultured Synechococcus sp.
CTTTCCCTACACGACGCTCTTCCGATCTGGCCTCCAGTGCTGACGAGCAGCAACCTGATTCGAGGCTGGCACCTTCCTCATGGAGGAGGGTGGCGCTGTAGAGGCCCTCGGCAGAGCGGGAGAAGCTGACGGCTAATCCCACCTCCTGCAGGCTGAGGGCGTGGGTGGGGGCCAGCCGGTTCCACTGGGCTTGCCAGCGACCCAGCGCGGCATTGAGGGCTGCCTGGCAACGGAAGAGATCGTTCAGCGAGGCGCCTTCTGCGCTGACGCCGTCACGGGTTGAGGGCATAACTGAGACAGGGTTGAACAGGCGCAGCGCTCCCCTTGCGCTGACCCGAGACCACTCAAAGGTAATCCTCTCGCGAGACCAGAAATAAGTTCAATGCCGAGTCCGCATCACTTTTGGTGGCTGCGGGTGGCCGGCTTGGCTTGGCGTTTGAGGTTTGCTTCCCACTCGTCCAGGAGTTTCTGCAGGGCTGGCAGGGTCTCTGGTCGGATGGCTTCGTCCTGCAGCAGGCCTCCCTCAATCTCGAGTTGCTGCTCGGTGCCCAGATCTTTGGCCCCACTCAGCAGCTGAACCATCGCCGTAATCGGCCGCAGCTTGTGGGCTTCGATCAGTGCCTCGTAGCGCTGCTTCAGTTGAGCGAGATCCAGGGGTGGTTGGTCGTCGCTGGCCTTGGGCCAGAGCTCGGTCGGGCCTTCTAGGTTGCCGATGTAGCAAGCAAACCAGTCTTCCGGTCCCCAGGGGCTGCCATCAGAGCGACAGATCGCCTGGCCACTGGCAACGCGTTCCTTGAGCAGGGCGTCACTGATGCGACCCCGTTGCTTGGTGGCCAGGGCCTGGTTCAGGGCCGCCAGCTGCAGGAAGGTGCTGGGCTGGGCCTGCTTGATCTGGGCGTTCTCGAGGTTGGCCCACTGGCCGCTGGAGACCCGTAGGCCCGGCGGAATCAGCTCAGGGCAGGCCTTGGCCCAGTCCTGCGGCGTGGTGATCACCCAGCCATTGGCCTTGCGCCAGTTGCGTAGGAAATGGCCAAAGGTCTCGCGGGCTGCCGCCAGCTGACGATGCAGATCTGGCATTGGTTTTGCGAGAGACGAAGGCACGAATACTCGATCGCGAGAGCTGCATTCTGCCCCAGCTTCTCCTCGCCTGTGAGGACCAATGACGCCAAAGCGACTCCCCAGTGACTGCAAGCTGGCTGCGCCGTCGCGGTAGGCCTGCGCCATCGTTTGCTCTGCAGTGGTGCAACCCATGCACGTTTGCTGGCTGTCCCTTGGCGGCATCGCTGTCAGCCAGCGAGTTGCAGGGCCGAGCGTGCTTCTGGTACGGAGCGCACCACCCCAGCCAGGCCGCCCAGCTCCTGCACAACCGCCAGGAATTGCTCCTGCTCTCCCGTGGGCCGGCCTCGCTGGGCCTTGATCTCGAGGGCGCAGAACACGGCCACGGTTTGGCCCAGGTGCTCCGGCCCAATGGTGAGCTGCCGCAGGCCGATCAGGTCGCTACTGCCGCGGCAGAGCCCATAAGACACCAGCCGGCCCCGCACATCGCGCAGGGCGCCGACGTTGTTGCGCCACAGCCGCACTGGCCCCTGCCCAGCTCCAGGCGAATGCGTTGTTGCAGCTCCTGTTCGCTCATGCCAGGTGGCGCCAGTGTCCCTTCGTTTGCCGGGCCGCCAGCACGTGCCGCGCCCAGCCCCTGGGGTTCTTCATGCCGCGGCGCTGGCCCAGGGCCAGCAGCTCCTCGAGGCTGGTGGCCTCCAGCTGCTCGCGTCTGCGCTGCTGCTTCAGCTCGGCGGCGCTCACCTCCTGCAACTCCCCGGCCAGCACGGCAAACGAGCGGCGCTCGGGCCGGAATTGGTGGCCGCACTCGAGGCAGCGCGCCACAGTTGAGCCCATGGCGCAGAAGCAGAGAGGGCAGGTTTTCACCGAGGGGGCTCGCTGGCGCTCCCTCCTGCGCACGCCCTCCAAGGACCAGTGGCGCTCCTCGAGGTGATGGCCCAGCCGCGCGATGTTGCCGACGTGATCGAGGATCACCGCCTGCTTGCCGGCCTGGGGCCGCAGGCAGCGGCCGATCATCTGCAGGTGCAGGGCCTCGCTCTGGGTGGGCCGCAGCAGGATGCAGCCGCCGACGGAGGGCACATCGACGCCCTCGCCGATCAGGGCGCAGGAGGTGAGCACCTGCAGTTCGCCGCTGCCCAGCTGCTCCAGCCGCTGCCGGCGGACGGCTGCGTCGAGTGATCCATCGATGCAGGCGGCTGCAATCTCTTGGCTGCAGAAGGCTTCCGCCACCGCCTGGGCATGGGCCACCGAGCAGCAGAAGGCGATGGCCGTTTGGCCCGGCAGGTGCTGGCGGTAATGGCTGACGGCATCCCCCAGGATGCGCGTTCCTCCCAGGGCAGAGGCGGCTTGGCGCAGGTCGTAGTCGCCCAATCGCCGCCGCAGCTGCTTGGCTTCAAAGCCCGATGGGGGTGCAAACACCCGGGCTTCGGCCAGAAAGCCCTGGGCTGTGAGCCAGGCGGCGCTGGGTCCCAGCACCAGCTCGGAGTAATAGGCGCCGAGGCCGCAGCCATCGCTGCGCACCGGTGTGGCGGTGACCCCCAGCAGGTGGGCGCTGTGGAAGTGCTGGATGATCCGGCTCCACTGGCCTGCCGTGCTGTGGTGGGCCTCATCGATCACCAGCAGCTGGAACAGATCGGGCGGCAGCTGCGGCAGGCGGCGGCACAGGCTGCCGACCGAGGCCACCTGCACCGGTGCCGCCAGGTTCATGGCCCGGCCGGCGGCGATCAGGCCGTGGCGCACCCCCAGGGCCTCAAGGGACCTGGAGGCCTGCTCCAGCAGTTCGACCCGGTGCACCAGCACGGCGATGCGGTTGCCCCGCTCGGCGGCCTGTTGGGCGATGTGGGAGAAGACCACCGTTTTGCCGCCACCGGTGGGCAGCACGAACAGCACGGCCCTGTGGCCGGCCCGGAAGGCCGCACGGAGCTGGTCGACGGCCTGCTGCTGGTAGGGGCGTAGTGCGGGAGCCACAGACACCAGGGTTCACGGCACACTAGCTCTCGCGAGCGCGAGAAGTACAGTCTCGCCGCCCTGCGCCCTCCCCATGAAGCGTGTTCAGCTCCAGCTCCCTGATCAGGTGGTGGCCTGGATCGATGCCCAGGCCGATGGGATCGAAAGCCGGGCTTCTTTCATTCGCCGCTCCATCGTTGGCCTGATGAAGGCCGAGCAGCGCCGCCAGCAGCTCAGCGCTGGCGGCGGCGCCGATC
>CALJTZ010000184.1 GCA_937975655.1 uncultured Synechococcus sp.
TGCCGACGATCAGGACGTTCACGGCATCATCTTCTCACGCGGGTGTGGCAGGACCGCATGCAATAGGAACTCTCGGTTGCCCTCGGCGCCGGTGATCGGCGACGGAACCACCTCGATGACCTCCAAGCCGGAGTTCTCGCAGGATGAGCGCACGGCGGCCACCGCCTCGTCGTGCAGGGCCGGATCGGTGATCACTCCGCGACCCCGCGACACATCGCGTTTGCCCACCTCGAACTGGGGCTTCACCAGCAGCAGCGCCTCACGGCGCTCCCCCTGCAGCAGCCGCCCCAGGGCCGGCAGCACCAGGGCCAGCCGAATGAACGACACATCCGCCACCGCCAGATCCGGCCAGGGATCAGCCGCGGTATAGAGCTCGTCAGGGGTGAGGTGTCGCAGGTTGGTGCGCTCCTTGAGCACCAGGCGCGGATCGGTGCGCAGGCTCCAGGCCGTCTGGCCATAGCCCACATCGATGCCGTACACCCGGCTGGCCCCGTGCTGGAGCAGGCAGTCGGTGAAGCCACCGGTGGAGATGCCGCCATCGAGGCAGACCCGCTCCGCCAGGGCAATGGGGAAGGCCTCCAGGGCCGCGATCAGCTTCTCGCCACCGCGGGACACAAACCGTGCCGGCTGCTCCACCTGCAGCGCAATCTCGGGCAGCACGTCCAGGCCGGGCTTATCGAGCACCTTGTCACCGGAGCGCACTTTGCCGGCACGGATCAACTGCTGGGCCTGCTGGCGGCTGGCGGCCAAACCCCGTTCCACCAGGTGCAGATCCAGTCGTTGCTTGCGGCCCATGGCCCCTCCGGGCGGCAGGCGATCCGGCGCCCTGTCGTCATACAAACACAGGGGAAACCGAACAAAACTGGTGCGAGTTCTGCCTGGCCAGAAAACCCGGCAGAGGATGGCTGCCAGCTCAGGGACATCTCCCAATGGCTCCCTGCTCCCAGACCACACCCCAGAGCCAACGGCATCCCGGCAGCAACGTGCTCGAGCTGCTGCGCCCCGGCAGTTTCGTGAAACTGCGCAACCAGCCGGCCGATCTGCCTCCCTTTCAGCTGATCCACTGCCGAGGGGGCCGCTGCTGGGTGCGCCAGCAGACCTGGGGCCCACTGGTGCACTGGGAAGTGGACCACCGCAAACTCACGGCCTTGGGCTGAGGCTGCAGGCAGGCCACAGGCTGCCCCATACATTGGTCTGGATGTGAGCCAGGCGCGGCCTTGATCGAGCGTTACACCCTGCCCGAGATGGGCGCCATCTGGAGCGAGCAGGCCAAGTTCCAGAGCTGGCTGGATGTGGAGATCGCCGCCACCGAAGCCAACTGCGAACTGGGCCGGGTGCCCGCCGACGCGGTGGACACCATCAAGGAGAAGGCCTCCTTCAGCGTGGAGCGCATCCTCCAGATCGAGGCCGAGGTGCGCCACGACGTGATTGCCTTCCTCACCAACGTGAACGAGCACGTGGGCGATGCAGGGCGCTACATCCACGTGGGCATGACCAGCTCGGACGTGCTGGACACGGGCATCGCCCTGCAGATGAAGGCCTCCGTGCAGCTGCTGCGGATCGAGCTCGACAAGCTGGCCGAGGCCCTGCGGGTGCTGGCCCGGGAGCACAAGGGCACCGTGATGATCGGCCGCTCCCACGCCATCCACGGCGAACCGATCACCTTCGGCTTCAAGGTGGCCGGCTGGCTCGCGGAGGTGGTGCGCAACCAGGAACGGCTGGAGCGGCTCGAGCGCATGGTGAGCGTGGGCCAGATCTCCGGCGCCATGGGCACCTACGCCAACACCGATCCCCAGGTGGAGGCGATCGCCTGCGCCAAGCTCGGCCTGGAGCCGGATACGGCCAGCACCCAGGTGATCTCCCGCGATCGCCACGCCGAATACATCCAGACGCTCGCCCTTGTGGGCGCCGCCCTGGAGCGCTTCTCCACCGAGATCCGCAACCTGCAGCGCACCGATGTGCTCGAGGTGGAGGAGAACTTCGCCAAGGGCCAGAAGGGCAGCTCGGCCATGCCCCACAAGCGCAACCCGATCCGCAGCGAGCGCATCGGCGGCCTGGCCCGCGTGCTGCGAAGCTACGTGGTGGCCGCTCTGGAGAACTGCGCCCTCTGGCACGAGCGCGACATCAGCCACAGCTCCGTGGAGCGCATGATGCTGCCCGACTGTTCCGTGACCCTGCACTTCATGCTGCGGGAGATGACGGATGTGGTGAAGGGCCTGGGGGTGTACCCCGACAACATGGCCCGCAACATGAACGTGTATGGCGGCGTGGTGTTCAGCCAGCGGGTGCTGCTGGCCCTGGTGGGCACCGGGCTGAACCGCGAGGAGGCCTACCGGATCGTGCAACGCAACGCCCACACCGCCTGGAACACCGAGGGGGGCAACTTCCGCGCCAATCTCGAGGCCGATGCCGACGTGACCAGCCGCCTCAACGCCGAGCAGCTGGCCGACTGCTTCTCCACCGACCTGCACCAGGAGAACCTGGATGTGATCTGGCAGCGGCTGGGAGTCTGAACAGAACCCCGGCGGTCCTCACTCCCGGGCGTAGAGGCCCGTGAGCTGGGCCGTGGCCAAGGCGTGCCCCCGCATGGCCTCCCGCAGCTCCCCCGGCGTCACGGCTGGCTCGAGATCCAAGGGGGCATCGAGGGCTGTCAACGCGAACACGTAGCGATGGGCCTGCCCAGGCGGGGGCTCGGGCCCCTGGTAGCCGATGCGGTGGCACTGATCCACGCCCCAGCAGCCCCCGTGGCGGGCGCCGTTGGCCAATTCGGGCGAGCGATCGAGGCCCGCGGGTAAGCCATGCACCTCCCCGGGGATGTTGAACAGCACCCAGTGCACCCAGGTGCCCCCCGGCGCATCGGGGTCCTCCACGATCAGTACAAAGCTCTGGGTGTGGGGCGGCGCGCCGCTCCAGCGCAACGGGGGCGAGAGATCCAGGCCGTCGGCGCTGTGGATCGCCGGGATCATGGCGCCATCGGCAAACGCCGGGGACTCCAGATGGAAGGAGCCATTACTGCTCGACATGCGCTCCGATCGACGGGTGGGGCAGGCAGGACATCCCGAGCCGGGGCGTCCAACTTCCAGAACAGTGACGCCACCAGCCGCCCATCCGGCCGGATGCGGCGCCATCCCACCGCCATCACGGCAGTGCAGCCCAACATCCGCTGCCCGGCCCGCCAACCCCAACCGCCTGGGTAGACAAGGGGTGTCTGCGCGCTGTCTGTCTCTCTATGGGGCAGCCAACGGGGACCGGGGTGAGAGGGGGCACCTTCTCACCCCGTCCAACCACTCCATCTCTAGGCCTTGTGATACGGCCCGCCCTGGAGGATCGAGCTGGCCCGATAGAGCTGCTCGAGCAGCAGCAGGCGGGCGAGCTCGTGGGGGAACGTCATCGGCGAGAGGCTCAGGCGCCAGCTGGCCTTGGCCTTGAGCGCCGGATCCAGCCCCTCGGCACCGCCGATCACAAAGGCCAGCCGCTCCGAGCCGGAATCGCGGAGCTGCTGGGCGAAAGCCACGGAGGTGTAGGTGGTGCCCTCTTCCGTGAGCAGCACTAACCGTTCATCGGGCCGCAGGGCAGCGGCGATCGCCTCGGCCTCCTTGGCCATGGTGGAGTCCCTGAGCTCGGTAACAACCAGTCCAGGCAGCCGCTTGAGATAGAGGGCCACCCCCTCCTGCACCCAGCTCTTGCGCACCTTGCCGACCGCAAGGATCCGGATCCGGGAGGGGTTGATCACGGCTGGGGGGCTGGTGCTCAGACCGCGCCAGGGAGGGTGCGCTCCGTGGCGGGGTTCAGGGGGCCACCACCACCGCTGAGCTGGTCGATGGGCTCGCACACCGGGAAGCGGTTGATGGCCTTGAGGGCCGCCCGGGCATTGCCGCGCAGCTGTTCCGTGATGGCCTCGGCATAGGGGATCTGGGCCAGCAGATCCACGGTGCGGCGCATGATCCGCACCACATCGCCCTCATCGAGGGAGGTGTTGGCGATCAGATCGTTCCAGCTCACGCCCTTGGCCCAGGCGTGCACCAGCCCCATCAACTCCAGCTCGTACCAAACCGGCATCACCACACTGGCCCGCTCCTGCTGGCGCAGCAGCTCCCGGCGGATGCCGCGCAGATCATGCATGGCTTCTTCTGCAGCTGGCGGCGGCGGATAGGCGCTCCACAGATCGGGCCGGTTCACCTCGGTGGAGATGGCCTCCAGCACCGCCGCCAGATCCGCCGGCTCCAGCTCATCGAGGTGGCCGCTCATCAGGGCCAGCCCCAGCCAGAGCTCGTTGTCGCCCCGCAGGGCGGCCACGGTGCGGCCGATCTCCGTGGGATCGAGGCCCTCCTCGCCATCGAGGCAGCCGAAGAAGCGCAGGATCTCGATCAGGGCCAGGAAGGTCTCCCAGTGGCGGTTGGCGCGGAAGTGCAGGATCCGCTGCCGCTCCTCGATCTCGGCCTCCAGCTCCTCCATGCGGAAGCGCTGTTTCTTGAGCTTCTTGCGATCGCCGGCCCCATGGGCCGGGTGCAGCTCCAGGGCCAGCTCCAGCTCCCGCACCAGGTGGGCCTGGGCCTGCACCTCCCCGGCCAGGTCG
Source organism: uncultured Synechococcus sp. (assembly GCA_937975655.1). Taxonomy (GTDB): domain Bacteria; phylum Cyanobacteriota; class Cyanobacteriia; order PCC-6307; family Cyanobiaceae; genus Vulcanococcus. Next base: position 4,577 of record CALJTZ010000184.1, read on the forward strand.
TATTGCGGGGTCACCATGTCGTGGCGGCGGGCCATGGAGGCCACCGCCAAGGCCAGGCCGCCACTGGCCTGATCGCCATGGCGCAGCTCGCCGGCCCGGTGCAGCTCGGGGGCGGGGATGCTGGCCACCTGCAGGCAGCTGAGCTCGGCGTGCAGGCTCACCACGGCGCCGCAGGGCACCAGCACCCACACATTCTCATCGGTGAGGCAGAGCAGCAGGGGGAACTGGCCGGGGCCCTCCACCTTCTCCACGATCACCGCCGGGGTCACGCGGCCCCGCAGGATCGGGGCCTTGAGGCTCACCAGGGTGCCCTCGCTGGCAAAGCGAAGCGCCAGGGTGAGCTCATGGGCCAGGGTTTCCTCAGCCTGCTGCTGCAGGATCCGCTGAATGCGGCGTTCCTCCCGCAGCCGGCCCCGTTGCTTCTCGTAGTCCTCGAAGTCGTCCCAAGCCACCTCCTCCGCGGTATCGGCCAGGTGGCTGAGCTGCTCCCGCAGTTCGGCGATGCGGGCCTCGTCCTCCACCAGATCGAGGGTGGCCAGGTAGCGGCCAAAGCTGCGCTCCACCAGCTCCTTGGCCTTGGCCAGGTCGTAGCGCTGCAGAAGGTTGAGCACCATGCCGTAGCTGGGGGTGAATTGGCTCACCAGCGGATCGGCGGGGCTGGTGGCCAGCTGGCCCGCCTCCCGCACCCCTTCAAAGCGGCTCTGCACCGTCACCACATAGCCCTGGGAGTCGAGGCCGCGGCGGCCCGCCCGGCCCGCCATCTGCAGGAACTCGCTGCCCATCAGGGGCCGGTGGCCGCGCTCGGTGCGCTTGGAGAGCGCTGAGATCACGGTGCTGCGGGCCGGCATGTTGATGCCGGCAGCCAGGGTTTCGGTGGCGAACACCACCTTCACCAGCCCCTGCTGGAAGAGCTCCTCGATCAGCTCCTTCCAGGCCGGCAGCACGCCGGCGTGGTGAGCAGCAATGCCCCGCAGCAGGGCATCGTCGTGGCCCCCCTCGCGCACGGCCTCGGGCGTGGTCAGGTTCACCGTGATGCCGCGGCCGTGGTTGCCGTTGTAGGGCTTGAGTACCACGGGCACGCCAATGTCTTGCGCCGCTTCCCAGGCTTTTTCTGCGCTACGTACCAATTCGCCTTCGGGCACCGGCACACCGCAGGATTTGAGCAGGCTCTTGGTCAGGTCTTTGTCGCTGGCAATCTCTTCAGCAATCGCAGAGGTCTGGTCCGTCTCTGCTGTCCAGATGCGGCGCTGGGCGATGCCGTAACCCAGCTGAACCAAGTTGCCTTCGGTGAGGCGGATGGACGGGATA
>CALJTZ010000185.1 GCA_937975655.1 uncultured Synechococcus sp.
ACACCCCGCTCCAGATCGAGGGCCACCACGGAGGGCTCCTGCAGCACGATGCCCTTGCCGGACACGTACATCAGGGTGTTGGCCGTTCCCAGATCGATGCCGATGTCGCGTGAGAGCTGGAAACGCTTAAAGAACACAGGTGACCCACCGAGCGGGCCAAATCATAGGTGGATCGGCTGAACCGGCCGTACCCGCCAGGCTCCGTCACAGCCCCAGCGGCAGGGGCCTCTGGAACATCCGGGCCAAAGGGTGGAACTCTCCAGAGGAAGCACCCCGACCAGGGGCTGCATCATGAATCCAACGCATCAACAGGAGAACGCCATGGGCGTCAATTCCGTGACCCTCGTCGGCCGAGCCGGCCGCGACCCCGAGGTTCGCTACTTCGAATCCGGAAGCATGGTGGCCAACCTCACCATGGCCGTAAACCGCCGCAGCGCCAACGACGAGCCGGACTGGTTCAACCTCGAAATCTGGGGCAAACAGGCCCAGGTGGCGGCCGACTACGTCCGCAAGGGCTCGCTGCTCGGCATCATCGGCAGCTTCAAACTTGACCGCTGGACCGACCGCGCCACCGGCGAAGAGCGCACCAAGCCCGTGATCCGCGTGGATCGGCTCGAACTGCTGGGCTCCAAGCGTGACGCCGAGGCCGGCGGCGGCGGCAGTTTCGGCGGGGGCTTCGGAGGTGGAGAACCCAGTGAGGACGAAGTTCCGTTCTGAAGCTGTCCCTGCTAACCCCAGCTGAGGCCTACTGAGATTGGTTGAGGCCTGTTGGTAGTGAGGGTCTCCAGGAATGGTGCACCGTGGTGCACCATTCCTGGAGAGTCCGCGAGAAGCATGCGCCTCCCTGCCAGCGGCTAGTGGGAGTTGTTGCGCTTGTTCCAGGTGCGCAGCCCGAGCCACACGAGCAAACCGGCCACAGCCAGCAGCAGCAGCAGCTTCACGGCCTTGGCCACCGGCTCGATCCAGTGCTCCACGTTGGTGTAGCCCTCACCGAGGGCCAGCCCCGCCAGGGTGAGCAGCAGGGTCCAGATCAGGCTGCCGGCGGTGGTCCACAGCAGAAACGGCGTGAAGGGCATCATCTCGATGCCCGCCGGCACCGAGATCAGCGTGCGGATACCGGGCACTAGCCGGCCCCAGAACACCAGGGCCGTGCCATAGCGGGAGAACCAATCGCGGCTGCGGTGCAACTCCTGGGGGCTGATGCCGATCCAGCGGCCATGGCGTTCCAGCCACTGCTCAATGCGCTGCTCATTGATCAGCCGGCCGATGCCATACCAGGGCAGGGCCCCCAGCACCGTGCCGATCAGCCCCGCCAGCACCACCGGGATCAGAGCCAACTGGCCCTGCTGCACATAAAAGCCCCCGAGGGGCATGATCAGCTCCGAGGGAATCGGCGGGAACAGGTTCTCCAGGAACATCGCCGCAAAAATGGCGCCATAGCCCAGCAGGGGGTTGGCCTCCACGGCTGACCCAATCAGCTGCGGCAGCTGCTGCACCAGTTCACTGATCCCCATCGCGGTTCCTGCTTGCTGCGCTGATTGTCTGGCATCGATCCCGAGGGCCAAGGCAACGCAACACAATCGAGGGCCACAAAAAAGCCCGGCCAGTAGGCCGGGCGAAGCCGCACGCCAATAGGCGCTGCGTGGAGGCGGACTCAGTAGCGGTAATGCTCGAGCTTGTAGGGCCCCTCAACGGGCACGTTGATGTAATCGGCCTGCTCCTGGGAGAGCTCGGTGAGC
>CALJTZ010000186.1 GCA_937975655.1 uncultured Synechococcus sp.
GCCGTCGCGCCAGGGGGTCTTGAGCTTACGGACCACTTGACCGGCGGCGTTGGTTTAAATGCGTTCGTTAGCCAGCGATGGGCGGTTGATGTAGCGGCACAGCTGCTCCAGCCGCTTGCGGTCATGGGCTTCGACCCGCACCGCGGCGTGCAGGCTGAATCCGTCGATGTCGGCGCACAGCGGCTGGCGGGCCGAGTCCTCGCGCGGCATCGCGCCTCTCAGGGTCAGCACCTTCTGCCCGGCGCGCGGCCCGAAGGCGATTCGGTAGGTGATGGCCGCGGCCTGCAGCGGCCGCAGCGTGCGCGCCTCCTCGCCGTCGGCATCCGGCTCGGCCAGGTAGGTCTGGCCCATGTCCTCGACCAGCACGCCTCGGAGCGTGAGCATCTTCATGAGCCGGGCGATGACGGTCTGCAGCAGCGCGTGCAATTCGTCGTCGGTGGGCGCATCCGCCTCCATGAAGGCCGGCGAGCCATCGGCGCCGCAGCGGTACACCCCGTCGTTGACGGCGCTCTGGAAGCGGTCGCGCCAGCGAGTGATGGCTGGTTTGAGGGCCAACGGCTCCAGATCCGGAACGCCATCGGGAGCGGGCCAGTCGTTCAGCAGTTCGATCAAGCGGGCGCTCTCGCCCACCACGATCTGCCGGTTGGCGCGGTTCACCAGCACCGGCACCGTGGCCCGCTGGCTGGGGTGAGCGCCGCAGCGGCGGTAGAGCTCCTGCAGGGTGTGGCAGCCCTCAAAGGCGGCGTTGAAGCGCCAGCGGCCGGCCTCGGGATCAGGCTCCACCACCAGCAGCTCAATGGTGTCGGCCAGACCCCGCAGGGCCCAGGTGAGCCAGGCCCGGTGGGCCCAGGGGCAGCTGCGCCCCACGATCAGCACGTGGCCGTGGGGCCGGTTGGCCTCAGCCGGCAGGGGCGGTTTGGTGCTGAAGGCGGACGCGGGCCGCCGGTAGTTCCCCTCGGCATCGGCGGGGCCCAGCCCGCCCATCAGTTGCTGCCATTGCCACCGCCAGGCGCAGCGGGCTGCGGCCACCGCGGCGGGATGAACAGACATGGGCGCGGCGGGGCAACTCCTGCCAGGCTGACGCAGAACGCTGGATGGAGCAGGCCGGAGATGGCGCAGGGGCGGGTGCTGGTGGTGGCCGCCACCCATGGCAATGAGCGCAACGCCCCCTGGCTGCTGGAGCACTGGCGCCAGCAGCCGGAGCTGCTGGCCCGCCATGGCCTGGAGCTGCAGCTGGTGCTGGGCCATCCCCAGGCGCTGGCAGCCAACACCCGCTATCTCGACCGCGACCTCAACCGCAGTTTTTCCCTGGAGCTGCTGGCTGATGCCAGCCGCCAGGAGCAGGAGATCCAGCGGGCTCGCGCCCTGCTGGCGGCCCATGGCCCCGACGGCACCAGCCCCTGCGCCGTGGTGTTCGACCTGCACAGCACCACCAGTGCCATGGGTAATTCCCTGGTGGTGTACGGCCGGCGCCCGGCGGATTTGGCCCTGGCCGCGGGCATCCAGGCACGGCTGGGGCTGCCGGTGTATCTGCACGAGGCCGATCCGGTTCAGACCGGTTTTCTGGTGGAGCGCTGGCCCTGTGGCCTGGTGATCGAGGTGGGGCCGGTGCCCCAGGGGCTGGTGAGTGCGCCGATCTGCCGCCAGACCCAGCTCGCGCTTGAAGCCGGCCTGGACACCGTCGCCGCAGCGGCGGCGGGGCGGTTGCGGCTGCCCCGGGCCCTCACGCTGCACGTGCATGCCGGCAGCGTGGATTTGCCCCGGCGCCCCGATGGCACGCCAGCCTCCGCCCTGCACCCGCGCCGGCAGCACCGCGACTGGCAGCCCCTGGAGGCTGGCGATCCGCTGTTCTGGAGCCCCGATGGTGGCACCCAGGGCTTTGTTGCTGCAGACCAGTGGGACCCGGCCGCCCGCTGGCCGGTGTTCATCAACGAGGCGGCCTACGGCGAGAAGGGCATCGCCTTCAGCCTCACCAGGCGTGAGCGCTTGCCCTGCGAGGACGCCTGGGCCGAGGCCCTCACGCAGCTGGCTCAGCGGGGTGTGCCGTTGTAGAGCAGGTTCACCACGGTGCGGCCATCGGGCGAGATCAGCAGTTCGGTTTCCGTGGTGGCGGGCAGGCCGAGTTGCTGCCAGCCCGGGGCGCCACCCAGGAACCTGTAGAGATCGGAAGAGCACACGTCTGAACTCCAGTCACCTTGTACTATCTC
>CALJTZ010000187.1 GCA_937975655.1 uncultured Synechococcus sp.
GCCAATTGGCCAAGACAAGGGACCGCTTGATGGTTGGCAGTTGGAGGACGGCAGAACCGTGTGCGATGCCTGCTGTGTTGCCGACTTAAAGCGCACGGTTGTCGCCGAGCTGGAGGGGGAACAATGAAGCCGCTTTCTCCTGCCGCCGAATCTGCCTGGGAGGCGTTCAACGAGGTGGATGCTGGTGTGTTCGTGGACTACGGCGAGAAACTGGGTGCGGCGTTTCGTGCTGCTGCGCTGTATCTGCCCAACGACTGCCAGCAGCTCCTCGCCATCGCCGCCGAGCTGGAGCAGATCGAACCATGACAGCAGCCCTCTCCCGCTGCTGCCATGCGCCGTTGCTGGTCGCCGGTGAGCGCAGTACGCACTGGTACGCCTGCAGCGGCTGCCACCAACCAGCCGACGTAGCAATTAACCAATGCAGCAAGCCACAGCACATCGCTGCTGAATTGCTGAACAGTATTGACGCTAGTTGGATTCCTTGCCAGTAATGGAGTGGGCCGGCGGTGCGACAACACCCCGACCCGTGACCACCCTGTGTTACCAGGATGATGGACTCAGTTAAGCGCTCTAGCAACACCACCGCAAGTGGTGTATCCACTCTGCAACGCCATCCACAGCGCATCAGCATCACCGTGAGCTGGGCGTTGCATCAACGACTCACCAACGCCAGCGACCATGAAGGGCGCAGCCTCAGCAATCTCGCGGCACATTTGCTGGAGGTGAGCTGCCCGGCAACTTAGGGCATGACCAAAGCCAAAGCCGGGCTGTTGGGCACCATCTGCAGGGTGCCCACCCCAAAAACCACTGCGATCGGCCAGGGCCATGGCTGATTGGATCACAGCTCGGCTTCCCACCAGCACCGATGCCGACATCCACGGCATGGTGCGCTGGGGTCCGCAGCTGCCCGGCATGCTCATTTCTTGGCAAGACGTGCGCGTTGGGGAGGCCTGGTCTCGTTCAGCAGCCTGGCACCCAAAGCCGGAACACTACGGCCATGGACACTGACCCAGCAGGTTTCCAGCTCAATCTGGTTGATCGGCTTGCCAAGCTAGAGGGCTTGCTGATTGGTCTGCAGAATTCGATCATTCAAGGTCAGCAGCAGACCTCAGCTTTCATGACTCGGGTTGAGCGGCTGGAGGCTCGCCAGGTCGAGCTTGAGCGAAACATGATCACCAAGGACGACATCACCTCCCTGGTGGCCAAGGTGGACGCACTCGCCACCAACGATGCCCGGCAGCAGGGCGGCACGGCAGTGGCGAAGTGGTCCGCAGGAACCCTGGGCTCCTGGGCTGCCGTCATCATCTCCCTGCTCACGCTGATTGGCGTCGGTGTTGGGCGCGATCTTGATCACCCTGGCCAGATGCCTACCCCTCACGGTTCATCTGCTGGGCGCTGAAACCCTCAGCTAGCTCCTCCTGATACGGCCCGAGCTGATCAGGCATTGTCCCCCTCAGTCCGTAGACCACCAGAGAGGCGCTTGGATCGATTTGGCACTTGCCGTTGTTGAGCGGGGTGGCCGGCACGCCCACCAGGCCATGCAGCAGGTCCTCCGCACCAAACATGGAGCCAGACGGCAGCAGCTGCACCTCACGTCCCCACACGTGATCGCTGCCCGGCAGCGCGTAGAGATTGAGCTCACCCCATGTCATTGCCGTCTGGGCCATGGCTCAGACTCCCGGTTCGTCAACCTCACATGGCCCCCGCCACGGCAGCGTGTGGCTGCCGGTGGGGAGCTCAATGCCTCGGCTGACGCAGAGGGCCTGGAAGGCCGACATGGCGCGGATGCCGCTTGGATCCTCCACGCAGAGGCCCTGACCGCAAACCCGCCAGATCGGCTGGCCGTCGCGGATGACCACTTCCTGCGTCGGCATGCTGCGGGTGTCCATGCCATAGGTTGCCGGGGCCGGCCAGGTGTGTCCTGCTGCTGACCGACGGTGGTGCGGCGGCGGGTGTTGCTCTGGCCGATGGCGGGCAGCGGCGCGGCCGGTGTCTTTCATCTTGGGGATGGCATCCAGCAACATGCGGGTGTAAGGGTGCTGCGGGTTGCTGAACAAACTGTGTTTGTCTGCCAGTTCGACCAACTGCCCCAAATACATCACCCCCACGTTGTCGCTCACATGGCGCACCACGGCCAAGTTGTGCGAGATGAACAAATAGGTCAACCCGCGCTCACGCTGCAAGTCTTTCATGATGTTGAGCACTTGCGCTTGCACGCTCACATCCAATGCAGAGGTGGGCTCATCGCACACCAAAAACTCAGGCGCGGTGGCCAATGCGCGCGCAATCGAAATGCGCTGGCGTTGGCCGCCAGAGAATTGGTGGGGGTACTTCACCATGTCCAGGGCTGACAAGCCCACCGATTGCAACAGTTCGGCCACGCGGGTCTTCAGTTCTTGCGCATCGTGAATCAGGCCATGCTCTTTCAAGGGCTCGCCCACAATGTCTTCCACCATCCAACGGGGGTTTAGGCTGGCATAGGGATCTTGAAAAATCATCTGGATGCGTTTGCGCATGGCTTTGGCATCGTTTGACTTAAAAGCAGCATGCGCATCTTCGCCATCAAAGCTAAGGCCACCCCGTGTGGGCTCGTACAAGCCCACCAACAAACGGGCAACCGTACTTTTGCCGCAACCTGACTCGCCCACCA
>CALJTZ010000188.1 GCA_937975655.1 uncultured Synechococcus sp.
TGACATTGGCAAGAGCATCCAGGAAGAAGACGCTGTTGCTGCCCACGGAGAGCGGGAGGAACCCACCGATACCAATTTCGTTGGGGGTACCAGCACCTTGGGTTTGCCCTTGGAAGCCCCAGTTGAACTGCACGGCATCCTTAAGGGATGCCTCCATCACGCCCAAGTCTGCAGCAGTGCCTTGAGCAACCTTGGCTTCTTCTGCGCCTGCAGGGCTGATGGTAACGGGCGTGTAGGCAAGCGTCAGAGCTGCGCTTCCAGCAAGGGCAAGCGAGAGGCGGATGGAGTGCTGCAATACGGCACAACTTGACAATGTCTTGTGCACTCTGCTGCAGAGCGCTGCGGCTTCTGGGTTGGGTGGTCGGTGCGGAAGTTGGCGGCAGGATGGCATTGGTGCGTGTTCGCAAAGCCACTCCCATAGCCATCACGACCTGCCAGCGCCTCCCAGTCCTCCCCCAATCCTTCTTCTGCCGCCCCGCTGAGGTGGTCGCCCCTGAGCTGATTGGCTGCCTGCTGGTGAAGCGCCAACCCGATGGCGAGCTGCTGTGGGGCGTACTTGTGGAAACGGAGGCCTATTGCCAATCCGAGCCCGCCTGCCACGGCTATCGCCGCCGCAGCCCCAGCAACGAAACCCTGTTTGGGGAGCCTGGGCGGTTTTATGTGGTTGTGAGCTATGGCATTCACCACTGCGTGAATGGTATTGGGATCCCGCAGATTGACTGCGGCATCAGCGATCCCAGCGATACCATCTGCGGATTATCCAGAACCCAACCCAACTGATGCTTACCTCAGGGTGTCCTGATATAAGAAACTCCGCTCACTACCAGCTTTGGGACTGGGTTCTCAAGGATCTACCATGCGTTAGGACCACCGCAAGTGCGGGTGCGAAAACCGCCTTCCCTACGCAACAATAACGGTGTCATCCAACTCCGAGTGAGGGTGGATGGTCAGGATCGTTTTATCAACCGCCTGGGACGCTTCCAGGATCCAGTGGCGGTGGCGAAGGCACAGACCCTGAGTGCTCAGATCTGGCAGGACCACCAGGACGGGTCGTTTGATCCAACTCTGGCGAAGTATCAACCCATCGTTCCTGGAACCGCTGATCCAACGCTGCTGAGTTCCCTGAAGGAGATGGCAGATCGAACGGGATACCCCCGCGTGATCCATGCCCAGCGTTTGGTGCAGCGATACGGCAAACCACTGCGGACCGCAACGCAGGTTCTGGAGTTCGTGCGATGGATGGAATTACAAGGTCTCGCACCTAAGACACGGGTTGGAATTCTCTCTGCTTGCCGTAAGGTCCAACCAACCAATGAGGCGTTAAGGGTTGCCCAGTTGAAGGTCCCTCATCGATCCATTGAGTATGAGGTGCTCAGCAGAACCGAAGTGCTCCAGGTGCTGGCGGATCTGAAGATCAACGACCCGTGGTTCCATCCAATTTTTGCCTTCTGGTTGGGCACTGGTCTCCGCAATTCAGAATTGATCGGCATGACCTGGGACTGCATCCGATGGGAGCAGCAGGAACTGCTGGTGATGAAGACCCTGAAGCGGATCCGCACAAACACAACGGCACGACAGTGGGCACCCACTAAAACAGGAAAGCATCGGGTGGTGCCCCTAACTGATTCCGTTTTGGAGGTGCTGATGGAGCACCAAGTGGCGATGCAGCAGCAGCGGTTGTATCGGTCGGATGGTCTGGTTTTTTTGACCCCCCGCACTCATGACTTCCTCTACGACAATTTGCTGATCGCCGTTTGGAAGCGAACTTTGAAGCGATGCGGCATTCGCTATCGCAGATTGTATTCTCAGCGGCACACCTTCCTCAGTCACACGCTCGCCGCGGGCAACTCACCTGCTGATGTTGCTGCAGTAGTAGGTCATCGCATTGAGACCCTGCTGAGCACGTATGCCAAACCAACGGGGATGCTGAAGGTGGTGGAGTGGGCATGATGCAATGGCGGCAGAGCTTTATGCAAATGGTGAAAGAATGGATGCCCTTTGGTGCATTTCCACTTTTATGGTAACCCCTCTGCTCTGAAAAAATCTCTAGTAGAATTGATTTACTTTGCCGCTGCCGGCGTGGCACGAATTACCATTGCCCTAAGCGATAAAGACCACCTGGCAATGAAGTTGCTCGCCTTGCAAGAAGGCACCTCGGTGACCTTGCTTCTGAGGGAAGCGATTCGCGAATACCTTATAAGTAGGGATGGTTATGATCTCACTATAAAATCTGATTCAACTCAGGAACAATAGGGTAGTGGATAACTCTTCCGTGGAGGACTGCTTCTCTTTGGATCCCGCTAATATGCCAAAATCATTTGCCATTGACTTGCCTCCTGTTGTTGCAGAGCATTTGGAGAAACTCGTTGCAGCAACTGGAAGGTCGATGGATGAACTGATAGTGGAGATCCTCGATAAGGGTCTGCAAGATTATTGATCCGAATGCAAGGGCACTAAAAAATCTCAGCAGGATGACCCACCGAAGTTCGTTGTCATTGGTGGCGGTCCTACGGATCGATGCCTTGCTCCAGGATGAACGCGGCAAGATTGCTCAGCGAGCGACCCTCCTTGATGCTGCGTTCAGCGATCTTCTCATACATTGAATGAGGGATTGTGATCGAAATCCTCTTGGGTGAGCGAATAATGTGCCCATTGCCCTGGGTTCTACCCGAACCTGCTGTAGTCATTTTGCGATCGCTATATCTTCTGTCCATTGTCCAGTGGACTGGTGCCTTGTGTAAATGATAATCTGTAGAAAATGCAAAACCAGCAAATACTTCTCCGTCACTATTTAAATACCTAGTATTGGGTATTGACAACTTAGGGTTTTGCTATAGTAACTTCTGCTTCTTAAGTTGCTTCCAGTAGCAATCCAACGCTGCCTCAAGGACCTCATCGGGTGTCCTGAAGGCAATTTTATGAGTAATAGGACTGATCACCTTCCTTTGGATCTCAATTAATTGCTTTTTGCTCTCGCTTCTCATTGGTAACTCCAGGTTGAACTAGGATGCTTGAGGGCATATGCTTCCTTCTTGATTAGGAATTTTATAAGATCACTTTTGTTCAGGTGATAATGCTTGCATAATTGATCTCTAGCATCCTGAAGATAGGTCTCGTGTTGCTTGAAAGAAATCTGTTCCTTGGTTGATCTAATGGTTTGCATAGGGGGTTTGATGTTGATCTCTGGTGGAATTCTTGTGGATCCTTGTGGTATTGGATTTAAGTTGCTTCCATTGACTGCCACCTAAGATCCACTGGGAACTGGAGGTTCTACGGGGGTTATAATAAGGTCCTTATGATTTAAATAGGTCTTTATTGATTGTGCTACGCACAATGCCGCCTGCGGCGGCGTATCTATTGGGTTGATCTAAATAAAAACAAGAACTAATTCATCAAAAGGCGACAAACCTATTTATGCACTTCTGGAATTCAAGGTGTTGATGAATTCATGAAAGCACCACAAGGTTATTATACTGACGCAGTGGCATTATGTCAAGCCCTCCAGCGATAGCGGGAATTGACAAAACTAGAAGTAGGACGTATAATTATGTGGACAGCACAGATAAAAATATGGAAAATGTGATTGACCAACGCTATAGGCAGATTGCTCTTGCTAATTACTTTGATAACCCGCATCTCATTGGTACGCCTGAGTTCCCGAAGTGGGTAGCACCCTGTCCTTTTTGTTCTCACGCCAGGAGGACCCCCTGGAAGCAGAGGAGCAAGTGTGCCGCTTTGATCTGGGTCCCAACAGAGAATTCTTGGAGATTTAGTTGCCGTCATGGCGGGACGGCGGAGTGCTCTCATGCCATGTCGTTCCCCAACTTCCTGAAGAACCTGAACCCAGCACTCGGTCGTCAGTATCTGCTGGATCGCTACTCAGCGGGCACCACTGGCAAAGGAACGAACTGCCCCAATCCTGAGGTTCTGAAGCAGTTCGGGCAACCCCCAAAGTTCCGATCCAGATCCCGACCCCAAAATCAGGGTCCGAAGCGTCCCGACCAGTCAAAACCAGAGGATGGACAGATTGCTGATCGTCCGTGACCCTGATTTTTTGGTGATTTTGATCTGTGGTGGAGGGTCTCCTGGACCTACACCACTGCGAGCTTGTGGTGACGGGTCGGGCTGATTTGGCCAACGGCGTGTTGCTTCGAGCGGTGGCGTTGCCGGGTGAGCCCGAGCGCATAGCGGCAGGGCCGGCCTTGCTGGCGCGGCGTTTTGCGATCGATCGCCGCCACGACGCCGGGCAGTGCCATCCCGGTAAGGGCCTGTGGCTGGCCCCGCGTCCTGCAGCACTCGAAGCGCTGCCCCCAGAGGCCGTGATGCAGACCACGCGGATCGGCATCACTCAGGGCCAGCAGTGGCCTTGGCGTTGGTATCTGAGGGCCAGCCGCAGCGTGAGCAAACGGGCCCAGGGAGATCCCATGCCGCGTGTGGCTGAGGCCTGGGTTCTGGCCGAGGGGGCGGGGGGCTTCTAGCCTGAGCCTGTGAACTGCCGGCACCCTTGAGCGACTGGAACCACCGCCATGTGCTGGATCTGGCGGCCTTCTCGCTTGCGGATTACGCCACCGTTCTGGAGCTGGCCCAGCGTTTTCGGGTCATGCCCACCAGCGGTGCCCGCAAGCTCCCCGCCCTGCAGGGCCGGCTGGTCACCACCCTCTTCTTTGAGCCCAGCACCCGCACCCGCAGCAGCTTCGAGCTGGCGGCCAAGCGCCTCTCGGCCGATGTGCAGAGCTTTTCGCCGTCGTCGAGTTCCCTCAGCAAGGGTGAAAGCCTGCTCGACACCGTGCGCACCTATGTGGCCATGGGGGCTGATCTGCTGGTGGTGCGCCACCGCTGCACGGGCGTACCCGCCTCCCTCGCCCGTGATCTGGAGGCCAGCGGTGATCGGGTGGCGGTGCTCAATGGCGGCGATGGCCAGCACAGCCACCCCAGCCAGGGGCTGCTGGATCTGTTCACCCTGGCGCGTCACTTTGCCCCTGAGGCCCCCACGCCCCACGCCCTGGCGGGGCGTCGCATCGTGATCGTGGGGGATGTGCTGCACTCCCGTGTGGCCCGCTCCAACCTCTGGGCCCTCACGGCCTGCGGGGCCGATGTGGTCCTGTGCGGGCCGTCCACCCTTCTGCCCAGCAGTTTTGCTGAGTTTGTGGCGGCGCCGCCGCCCGGCCAGGCCAGCGATCCGGTGGCGTCTCGCGGGCGGGTGATTGTGGGCCACGACCTGGACCAGGCCCTGGCCGGTGCGGATGCGGTGATGACCTTGCGCCTTCAGAAAGAGCGCATGCACCAACATCTGCTCACCAGCCTCGAGAGCTATCACCGCCACTACGGCCTCACCCATCAGCGACTTGAGCGTTGCGGCCAACCCGTGCCGGTGCTCCATCCCGGGCCCGTGAACCGGGGGGTGGAGATGAGCGGTGCCTTGCTCGATGATCCACAGCGGTGCCTGGTGGAGGAGCAGGTGCGCAATGGCATCCCCATTCGCATGGCGCTGCTCTACCTGTTGGCGGCGCGCTGAGGCTCGCCAGTTGCTGGGAGCCTGCGCTTGCAGCCCCTACAGCAACTTGAAGCCTTCCAACAGCAGCCCGTAGGTGAAGCCCAGGCGCAGCATGTCCAGCAGTTGCAGGGTCAGCTTGTCCCCCGGGCGCTGTCGCAGCGGCCGCCGCAGCCTCACCGCCACTTCCACGGCCACCACGCAGATCAGCGCCGCCAGCGGATCCAGCAGCGCCAGGGCACCCGTGACCGTGGTGAGGGCGCTGGCCATATAGAAGCTGCCCAGCAGTGCGATCAGCTGCAGCGAAAGGCGGCGCCAGGGATTGATAGCCCAGCGCGCGAGCCTGGCTCCAGCTCCTCCGAGGCTCTGCTGCAGGCGGGTCTGTTGCACTGGCAAGGGTTCAGCCACCTCCTCGATGGGTCGCCAGGACGTGGAGTGTTGCTGTGCGCCTTCTACTGCATCGGCACACAAAAAGCCCGAGCGTGTGGCCCGGGCTTGGCAGTGGTGGGTCCAGCCTGAGAGGGCTGTCCCGGCCCATCAACAACCCTCAGGCGTCAGCGTCCTTGCTCTTGCGGGAGCCTTTGCCCTCCAGCAGTTCCAGCAGCGCCTCCATCTGGGCCATCACGCCACGCACCTCACCCGCCTCGGGCAGCAGGCCGTCGTCCATCACGCCCTGGTGCATTTCGCGGAGTTCCTGGCGGATGTATCGCAGGTGGCTCACCACCTGCTCGCGCTTGGATTGCGACATGGAGCGAGTTCTGTGTTAGCCCTCCCTTTTACCGCATCGTCCGGCCGTCAGCGCCCTGCCGATTGCCACTGCGCCAAACCCCACAAGCACCGCGGGCCTGCCCACGCTGAGCAGGTAGGCCATGGCCCCGATTCCCAACAGCGTGCGTTTGCGTGGTGTGCCCTGCAAGCGCCGCGAGGCCCTGCGCGGCTTCGCCAGGCGGTTCACTTCTGGCCGAAGCGGGCCTTGGCGTCTTCGTAGAAGGCCAGATCGATGCCGCTCAGACCGCTTTCGCTGGCCATGGCCTCAATCCGCTTGCGCACGGCCGGGCGTACGAAAAAGGGAATTTCCTTGAGCTTGGCTTCCGCCTCGGCGCTCCAGTTCATCGCCAGGGCCTCCCGGGGCTCAAACCGTTTGACGATGGAGAATAGGGGACTCGAACCCCTGACCTCTGCGGTGCGATCGCAGCGCTCTACCAGCTGAGCTAATTCCCCGGTTAGCGGCCGCAACGGTGGCCTCAGCCAGAAGTTATCAGTCTTGCGGCCGATTCTGCGCTTGGCTGCTGTGGCCGGTTGAGGCTGTGGGGACAGAGAATGGAGGGCCCTGTGCTGGCCAGTCATGCCTGAGCCCCATGCCACGGCCCCTGGATCGATCAC
>CALJTZ010000189.1 GCA_937975655.1 uncultured Synechococcus sp.
CTGGTCCAGCGTCAGGGCGAGGCCTGGAGCTGTGTCGCTCTGGCACCCAGCTACGCCAGCTTCATGGCGCTGGCCGATGGCATTGCTGTCGACTGGTCAGCACGAGCTCAGGGCAGCAAGCCCCAGATGGCGGCCCTGCTGCGTGCAGCTGCACGGCTTGGAGATGGTCGCGTCGATTTGATCGCGTTCGATATGCCGCTCTCCAAAGAGCCAATCGGTCATCGCCGGCAGGCAGACCGCGCGGTCTCGCGGGTCTTTGGCAACCGGGGCTGCGCTGTGCACAGCCCAACACTGCAGCGGCCAGGCGCCATCGCCGACGGCATTCGTCAAGACTTGGAGGTCTGCGGCTATGGCCTGCAAACGGCGGCTGATCAACCCGGGCCTGGCGGGTTGATCGAGGTCTATCCCCATGTCGCCCTGCTGGCCTTGTTGGAGAGCAAGTACCGGGTGCCTTACAAGGTCAGCCGCTCGCTGCAGTACTGGCGAACGGAGCACCTGTCAGTGGAAGAGCGGATTGGGCGGTTGCTGGCGGAGTTCAGGCGGATTCGGGATGGGCTTGCTCAGCACATCCAGGCCATCAACCTGCCCTTGCCGCAGCCCGCAGAGGTCCAAGCGCTCTCTGCGCTCAAACCCTTGGAGGACTGCCTGGATGCCTTGGTCTGTGCCTGGGTTGCGATCGAGCACCTCCAGGGCCGAACACGGGGACTGGGCGATCCCAGTGCAGCGATCTGGTGCCCCACCGCTGCTTTCCCTGAGGAGCTGGCGCAGCAGGGTTAGGCCGATGCCGGAGCCACACCGGCCAGATCCCCCAGCCATTGCCGCAGGGCCTGCTCGCTCACGATGCCGCGCTCATGCAGCTGCAACATCTCGGCCACGGTCGGCTGCGGTTTGGGTGCCGGCGCCAGCGGGCTGATCTCCACCAGCAGCGCAGGCCCGGCTCCATCGGGTCCATCTGGCTGGGGCAGCGGTTCGCCGGTCAGGGCACACCAGTGCTGCAGCAAGGAAGAGAACATCGAGGCCTTCTGAATCGCTTGGCTCTGCAGCAGCGCATAGGCCTGCGAGGCCGCCATCGAGATCTCAGTGGCCGTGCGCGGTGCGCCCTGGGCACCCGAGGGGATCAGGGCGTCACGGCGCATGCCCTGATCCAGGGATTCCAGCCAGGCGCGGTGCTCGGCCAGGGAGCGCGCCTGGATCTCCACGAACTGGAAGCTGGCGCCCTCCGGCAGGTCGATCACGCTGTTGGGGCCCAGCACCACCGGCTCGCTCGAGGCACCGTTTCCCATCGGACCAGCAACGCCCGTTCTGACCCCCACCGGCAGGGCCGTTCGGTACAGCAGCTCTTGATAGTCGCTCTGGCAGCGGAAGTGATTGAGGTACTGATGCGCAAGGCCCAGGTGCGGCAGGTCGCCCTCGCCAAAAGCAGCGCCATCACTGGCGTACCAGATGGCGGGCAGCTGCTGAATACCGCGGTAGTGCTGCTGGCCCAGGCTTTGAGGCCGCCAGCCGGATGGGGCCTGAGGGTCGGCGACCAACTGCGTGGTCTCCACGGCCATGCCATCGGGCTCCAGGGCCACCGATCGGTAGAGCCAGGGGTGGCGCGGGCTATCGCTGGTGCTCTGGTTTGAATTCACCTGGGCTGCTTGATGGACGTGATCAGCTCTGGGGCAGCGGACCCGCCAGCTGATCGCCACCGGCAGCGCATGGGGTTTGGGTAGCTGCCAGTTGAGAACGTCCCGCCGCTCGATCAGCACCAGCCTTGGCAGCGACAGCCGATCGCCATGGCGCAGCGCTTGCTGCCGGTCCCCCTCGCTGGGCCAGATGTGCTCGGGCGGCATCACGCCCACCAGGGCAGCACCGTCCCTGAGCACCAACAGATCAGCACGCTCCAGGAACACACCCAGGTCGGTGCCGCGCCCATCCACGTCACTGAGCACCGACTCGAGCGAGGCCGGCAAGCCCCGCCAGTGGTTGGAGGCCAGCATCCCGGCAAAGGTGCGCAGCGCTTCCCGGAAAAAGCCCGAGGGCAGGGCCGCCTCCAGCCGGCGGCGGTAGGCGCTCTCGGGTTCGCGCTCACCGCGCGGCAGGTAGTGCTCCCGGCGATCAGTGCCATCGGGCAGAGCCAGCAGGTGCCAGCAGTCCTGCACCAACTGCAGGCGGGGAAGCAGGGCCGTCAGGGCAGGGTGCAGAGGCCAGGGGTATGCATCAGTGGCCAGCGGCAGCACGAGGGGGTTAGTGGCTGCTGACTATTGCCGGCACTCAAAGCTCCGCATACGGGAATCGTCACCTCAGCCGGTAGGGCTGATGACACCGCCAATCTCGCTATTGCCTCGAGGATGGTGTGGCCAATGGCTCTGGCGAGCAGAGCCCGCAACCTCCGTGAATGCGAGAAGCCCTCTTCACCATCAGCCAACGGCCTGACGGCACCTTGATCGCTGAAAACGTCACCCTTGGTCTGACCATCTGCGCCATGGAGCGCGAGACCCTGCAGGAAGAGGCCCGCGACGCACTGATCCGCGCCGTTGGCCCAGCGCATGTGAGCTATCGGGTGCGGCTGCAGCCCAGCCCTCGCAACGTCAGATTGGCAAACAGCACTTCTCGGTGCGACGCCGCTGCAGCACTGCCGTTAGTGATGAGGCACTGATGCAAACACCCCCTCCGAATTCGGCTTGGATGACCCCATGATTCCTGTTAGCACCTTGCTGCTGAACCGCCTATTGCGCTCGGCCACGGCCCTGGGAGCGATCGCGCTGGTGATCGCCGCTCTGCTCGAGTGGGGCCTGATCGCTGCCGACCAAACAGCGCTGACCTGATTGCTGCAGCCTGGCCGGCAGCAGGGCCTGAAGTCTTCACAAAGGCTTCCTGCGCGATAGGCAGCCCGGCCGACGACAGTTGCGCGCTGTCTGTTGTTGTCCGTGTCCATCTCGGCTTTTTCTTTTCAACCCGCCTCAGCTCCCAACCAGCAGGTTGAGCGCTGTCCACACTGCGGCGGCAGTGGCCAGCTGCGGGTGGGTCCCGCTGCCTACAGAACCTGCCTGCATTGCGCCGGAAGTGGTGTCATCACCGTTGCAGCAGCGGCTGAAGTCACGCTCTCCGCTCCTCATCGCCGCTGATCGCCATCGCCACCACCCGCACTGAGCAGGCGGCTGCGATCTCAGTCCAGCGCTCGGGGGTGAGTCCAAGCTGTTCAGGCACTTGGGCGTGCGCCAGCCCCTGGCGCATCAGCTTCTGTCCGCGGGCATGCAACTCGCGCCATCGGCCCGGCACCGAGATCAGGAACCCCTTGTCGCGCAGGTAATGGGTGATCTCACCATTCACGAAGGGCCGGGCGTAGGCGATGAAGTGGTTGGGGCTGCGGCCCGGGCGGTTGATGTCGTAGCGACGTGAGGCTTTGATCAGCCCGATCGCCGCCAGCTGCTCCAGATCTTCCTTGGGATGACCAGTGCGGCGTGCGTAGTTGGCTGCCACCTTCGCTGCAAAGGTCAGGTGCTCCACCACCAAGGCATCAGCAGCGGCATGGGGTGAGCGCAATGGCCCGCGAGCACGACCTGATGTCGTCACGCGAGGGGTGGCCTGCTGGGGCCTGGGGCGGTGGACGTGTAGTGGGGTGCTCATCAAAAACAGGGGGGAGTCGCCTCAGCGGGAAAACAGCAATGGCCGGGGCGTGGCCTTGCCCTTGCTGCGCCAGTGCTGGGTCTGCAGCCAGATCACGCCCTGGCAGAAGGCATCCACCAGGTCGTCATGGGCTCCGTTGGGAAAACCCAGCAACTCGCTGATCAGGGCGTCGTTGCCGCTGCGAAAAGCCAGCTGGCCGGCCTCCATCAGCGGGGCCACGGCATGGGCGCGGCTCACCTTGCTACCGCTGGGCCGCACGGCAATCAGCCCAGGGATCTGTCGCTGCAGCAGCTGGCAGACGGCCGGGCCATTGGCGGCGTCCTCGATCAGCACCGCATCAGGGCTGAGGCCCTTGCCCAACGACGCCAGGGTCTGGCCGAGGAAGTTGACAACCCCCGGTAGGTCGAGGCGGTGGTGCTGGCTCCAGATCACCTCGATCCGGTGGACAACTTGCTGCTGCTGTTCAGCCGGAGAGCGCACCCGGGCGGCACTGGGGTGGAGCTGTTCACCCCTTGCCCTGGCCTGGGCAGCCGGGTGGCGGGCCTGCTGATCCGGCAGCAGGCCGAGCAGGCAGAAGCCGCAGTAGTCGTTCTCAGCTCCCCCCTTGAAGCTCAGATCGCAACTGAGCACCACCGCCGCAAAGGGCCGTTGCGCCGCCCGGCCGTCCGGGGCAGGGGTGCCCGCTGTGGTGCGGATCCAGGCGCGTTGGAACAGCAGACCCTCCGCAGGCGACGGCCTCTGCTGATAAAGCGCGTTCCACCAATAACTGCCGGCGCGGATGCGGATCTGCTCCAGCTCCACCAGCGGGAAACGCTCTGGGCAGAGCGGCTCACCGGGCTGGCGCCAATCCGGCTCGATGGTGCAGGTAGCCGGGAACTTGATCTGCTGCTGGGGCGGTTCAGCAATGGCCGGCAGATTCAGCACCTGCCAGCGCTGCGGGGCCTCGCCGCTCTCCTGCTCCAGCAGCCAGCCGATCAGATCGTCCTGGTGCCAGCGGGTCAGCACCACCACCTGGGCCGCACCTGCAGGGCCCTGCTGCAAAGGCCCCCCTGGGCCCCCCTCTGGGGCCGGTTCGGCGCGGGTGAGCCAGACGGATTGGAACCACTCGATCAGCTTCTGGCGTTGCCCGGCGGAGTTGGCATCTTCCGGACCCTTGTAGGGGTCATCGATGATCCCCAGCGCATAGCCCTTGCCGGTGAATGGTCCGCGCACACCGGCGGCGATGCAGCCACCGCGCTCGGGTGTCAGCCAGTTGCCAACGGCAGTGGAGTCCTTTGAGAGGGGGTGGCCGACCGCGCGGTAGTAGTGCCGTGCCTCACGGCTATGGGCATAGGCCAGCTCGGCCGAATAGGAGGCGATGGCACAGAAACGGCTCGGGTAGCGGCTCACCCAGTAGGCGGGGAACAGCTTTGAGACCAGCAGCGATTTGCCCAGCCGCGGCGGGCAGCACACGATCAGGCGGTTGAGCTCGCCATCGGCGACGCGCTGCAGCAGGGCGATCAGCCGTTCGGCCCAGGTGTGGAAGGCGTAGCCGGGATAGGCGGCCACGATGAAATCCCGGAAGGCCTGCTGGGCCTGGGGTCCGTTCTGCTGGCGGCAGGGGTCAGGAACATCCAGCAGGCCCCAGTCGGCCCAGAGGTCTGTAGCTGGATCCAGCAGCAGGCCTGCCATCAGCTTCTGCCCCCTGCTGCCTGCCCGTCTGGTGCCTTGAGAGGAGCCCGCAGCAGCCCGCCGATCTCAGCGATCACCCGGAAGGCACCGACTGCGGCATTGAACTGGCCCGCATCCATCGCTCGGCGGGCGCAGTCATTGAGAGCAAAGATCTGCTCGGCCTGATGCCTGCGGCGGTCAGAGATCAGCTCCTGAACCATGCGCTCACGCGCAAGATTGAGGTATCGGTTGACCGTCTGGGTGTTGTGGATTCCCCAGTTCTCACGAGCATTTTCAATGATCTGCACCAGCGGCAGGCGCTGAGCGACCCAGAGCTGTGCCTGGGCAATGCGCCGTTCCACCTCCAGCCGGGAGGGTCTGGGGGTGAGTTGAACCGCCACGCCCTTGGGGCGGCGCGGCGGATTGGCATGGCCGATCGGCCGGGCCGGATCGGTGGGCTCATACAGCGGCTGGCCGTTGTTGTCCTCCGCGCTGGCCGCAGCGCGCAGCTCCTCCACCGGATCGGCAGGAGGCAGGGCGTGGGCACGCGGCGGCATCAGCTCAGAACGGTTGCTCCTGGGTCTTCGGGGGGCGGATGGTCCAGAAGGGCTTGCCCCGCTTCTCCGTCGCGCTGCCCTGCTGGATGGCGCTCTCCTTGGCGGCCTTGAGCTGCTGCTCGATCTGTTGCACCGCCGCCGGGAACTCGTAGCTCAGCCGGCCCGGGCTGTGGGAGAAGGCCCAGTCGTTGTGGGAGAAGGAGGGATCCAGCTGGCCGGTGGCCATCACCTCGCTTAGCGCCTCCAGCAGTGGCTCGAGTCGCTGCTCCAGCTGCTTCTGCTGGGCCTTGATCGCGGTGACCGCATCCAGCAGGGCATCGATGGCGCCCACCGAATCCGGCACGCCCGACGGTGCAGAGGCAGCTTCAACAGGGGCAGCAGGCATCACCATGACCAGGGGATTCAGAGGCCAGCAGGCCAGAGCCCGCCAGGGCTTCACTGTATGGGCTCTGTCCTGAGAGCCGCAATCGCAGCGGCTGTTAATTCCTAATCAGACTCTCGCTGTGCTCAGAAGGGCCTGCATGCGAAGCAGTAGCGGCTCCAGGCAGCGGCCCAGGCCGCCAGGCACTGCTCACGGCTGTAGAAGGTGCTGGTGAAGGCTTCTCCGGGCTTGCTCCAGATCGTCTGGCCCAGCTCGTAGTGGTTTCCCTGGGCAGCCTCCAGCACCATGTAGCCGCCCAGCTGGGCGGCGGTGGAATAGGGCCGGCCGTGGGCCGAGAGGGTCTTGAGGTCGTAGAGCACCCGCACCTCGTGCCCCCGCCGATCACTCAGTGCCGGTGACACAT
>CALJTZ010000190.1 GCA_937975655.1 uncultured Synechococcus sp.
CGATCGTTAGGGCCGGGTACCACCACCTGGCCCCCGAAAGCCGAACCTGTAGCGATCGTTAGGATGCGCCGGCCGTCTGGCACCCCGGCCGGCACCATCAAGCACCCGAACCTGTTCCATGGCTCATACGCTGCCCGCGCTGCCCTACGGCCTCGACGCGCTCGAGCCCCACATCTCCCGCCAGACCCTGGAGTTCCACCACGGCAAGCACCACGCTGCCTACGTGACCAACCTCAACAACCTGGTGGCTGGCACTGAGCTGGAGGGCAAGAGCCTGGAAGACACCATCACCGCCGTGGCCGGTGATACCAGCAAGGCCGGTGTGTTCAACAACGCCGCCCAGGTGTGGAACCACAGCTTCTACTGGCAGTGCATCAAGCCCGGTGGTGGTGGCACCCCCAGCGGCGCCCTGCTCGACAAGATCAATGCCGACTTCGGCAGCTTCGAGGCCTTCGTTGAGGCGTTCAAGAGCGCCGGTGCCACCCAGTTCGGCAGCGGTTGGGCCTGGCTGG
The DNA here is from genome assembly GCA_937975655.1 of uncultured Synechococcus sp. Lineage (GTDB taxonomy): Bacteria > Cyanobacteriota > Cyanobacteriia > PCC-6307 > Cyanobiaceae > Vulcanococcus. The sequence continues at coordinate 513 of CALJTZ010000190.1, forward strand.
TGCTGGACAACGGCACCCTGAAGGTGACCAAGACCCCCAACGCCGACCTGCCCCTGGCCCATGGTCAGAAGGCCCTGCTCACCATGGATGTGTGGGAGCACGCCTATTACCTGGACTACCAGAACCGCCGCCCCGACTACATGACTACCTTCCTGGAGAAGCTGGTGAACTGGGACTTCGTGGCCGCCAACCTGGCTGCTGCCTGAGCACCAACCTCCACCACCCCCATGGCCCCCGGAGATCCCGGGGGCTTTTTTGTTGTCGTCATGGCTGGCGCCGGACCAGGGAGATCAACAATCGTTCCAGAGGTGCTGACAGGATCACCGGCGTTGCAGAACATCCAGAAGCCTGATCCGCTGTTGTCGGGATGTTCAAGCCCACCACCCTCGCCCTCGGTGCCGCCTTGCTGGTCGCCCCAGGCCTTGCCCCTCTGACGGCGGAGGCGCGAGGTGATCGAGGGGGTGGGGGCGCCTACCACTTCAGCGCACCACGCCGTGATGCTGCACCGGCGTACCGGCCAGCGGATCGGGATCTGAATCGGGGCTACAGGGGCAGTCATCCCCTCTATGGAGACGGCAGCCGCACCTCCTGGACCGGCCACAACATCTCAGCCGATCAGTTCAGGCGTTTTAACCAGGGTGACGGGAACCGCAGCTGGAACAACGTTGACACCGGTCGCTTCAACAACCAGTTCAACCGCGAGAACAACTTCTACAACCGCAATTACGGCAGCTGGAACAACAACTGGGCGGACGGTGGTTATTGGGGCAGCCGTCCGTGGGGATATGGCTGGTACAACTGGAGCCCTGATACCTGGGGTTGGTGGGGCAATACATCCCTGGGCTGGGGCCTGGCGAGTCTGGCCGGTGCCGATGTGATCACCTCCCTGGTCAACGCAGCCTCCGAGCAACAGTCGCCGGTGATCGCGGTACCGAATAGCGACTACCAGTTGAATTACGCCACCGTTGACTCGGTGGGCTCCAGTGGTGCCGACTTCAGCTACGCCGTCGCCAGCAGCCCACCGATCAAGGGGGCAGCCAACTGCCAGCAGGGATTGCTCGATGGTCAGGTGCCGAGCACGGCCGCCCAGGCCCAGTTGCTCAATGCCGCCTGCCAGGTGGCCTACGGGCCCGACCCCAAAGGCACGCCACTTCCGGAAAACCTGTCGAGCAGGCTGCCCGGATGGTTGCGCGACCTGCTGCTACTGGCCCTCGGCGGTGGACTGGCGGTGGCGGGCTGGCGACTCCTCGAGGCTCGCCGGCGCCCCCCTGCCGACAAGGCCAACGAGCACCATGCCCCGGTGACCTCAAGCTGAGGCCGTTGGCTGGGCACTGCTGAGCACCGCCTCCGGCGGAATCCACATCGCATCGCCGTAGGAGAAGAAGCGGTATTGGCGCTCGATCGCCTCGCTGTAGAGCGCCAACAGGCGCTCTCGGCCGATCAGGGCACTCACCAGCAGCAGCAAAGAGCTCTTGGGCAGGTGGAAGTTGGTGAGCAGCCCCTGCACCACGGCAAAGCGGTAACCGGGCTGGATCACGAGGTTCACCGGGCCAGTGTGGGGTTGCAGCACGCCGCCATGCAGCTGGGCCACCGCCTCCAGGCTGCGCACCGAGGTGGTGCCGATGGCGATCACCCGGCCGCCTCGGGCACGGCAGGCCGTGACCGCCGCCACTAGCTCTGGGCTCACCTCCACCCACTCGCTGTGCAGCTGCAGCTGGCGGAGATCTTCCGTTTCGACCGGCCGGAAGGTGCCCAGGCCCACGTGCAGGGTGGTGGTGGCCAGCTCCACGCCGCGCCCGCGGATCGCCGTCAGCAGTTCATCGCTGAGGTGCAGGCCGGCCGTGGGAGCCGCCACAGCTCCGGGGCGAGCGGCATAGCGGGTTTGGTAGCGCTCGTTGTCGCTGGCGTCGTGCTCGTGGATGTAGGGCGGCAGGGGGATGGCGCCGTACTGCACCAGCAGCGGCTCGAGGGCGGCCGCATCGATGCAGTCGATTGGAAACTGCAGGATGCGACCGCCGGTGGCGGGGTCGCTGCCCAGCACCTGCACCGGCAGCGGCGGCTGACCCTCCGCCACCACCTCAACCCAATCGCCGGCCCGCAGCTTCTTGGCGGGCTTAGCCAGGCAGAGCCACTGGCCGGGTTGCGGCTGCCACGGCTCGAGCACGAGCAGCTCCACCGCGCCGCCGCTGGGCCGGCGCGCCTCCAACCGCGCCCGCAGCACCCGTGTGTCGTTCACCACCAGCAGGTCGCCAGGCGCCAGCTCCGCCTGCAGGTCCCACACGCTCAGATGTCGGGCATAGGGGGCAGGCCCCAGCCCAGGGGGATCGACCGCCAGGAGCCGAGCAGCGTGGCGGGGCTCCACTGGCCGCTGGGCAATGCGTTCCTCGGGCAGCTGGAAGTTGTAGCTGGAGAGCCGCAGATCGGCGCCAGACTCAGAGGGCAAGGCTCTCCGGGTTGGTCTCGATCAGCTGGGCCAGGTCCTTGAGGAAGGCGGCGGCATGGGCGCCGTAGATGGTGCGGTGGTCGCAGGTGAGGTTCACCTGCATCTGGTTGGCCACGCGCATGGAGCCGTCCTTACCGGCCACCACGGTGGGGCGGGAGGCCGCCACGGCCAGGATGGCGCCGGTGCCCGGGGGCAGGATCGCGTCGAAGCGATCCACCCCGAACATGCCCAGGTTCGAGAGGGTGAAGGTGCCGGTGCTGTATTCCTCGGGCTGGAGCTGCTTGCTGCGGGCCCGGGCCACCAGATCAACCCAGGTACGGGCCATCGAATAGATGTCGGTCTTGTCGGCGTTGGCCAGCACCGGAGTGATCAGGCCGCCGTCTTCCATGGCCACGGCCACCGCCACATTCACGGCGGCGGGGAAGCTCATGGCACTGCCATCGGCGCTGGTGGCGGCGTTCACCTGGGGATGGCGCGCCAGCACCACGCCCACCGCCTTGGCCAGCAGGGCCGTCATCGTGACGCCCTTGGGCTTCACCTGCTTGTAGAAGGCATCGAGCTTGGTGGTGGTGATGGTGTAGCCCACCCGGAAGCAGGGCACCTGCAGGCTGGCCACCATGTTGCGGTTCACCGCGTTCTGGAGGGTGTTGAAGCCCACGCTCTCGCCCGGCCGGCCGAAGGCCTCACCGGCAGGAGCGGGAGCCGACACGGCGGCTCCATTACCGGCCGCGGCCACCACGGCGGGTCCGGACCCTTCCGCCACCCGGGGCACCGCCACGGTGAGGCCCAGGGCCCGCTCCACATCCTCGGCCTGAATACGGCCATGGGGGCCGCTGCCCCGCAGGCTGTCCAGGGCTACGCCGTGCTGGCTCGCCAGCTTCTTGGCGCGGGGCGAGGCCACCACACGACCCGAGGCCACGGGAGCAGGTGCAGCCACAGGTGCGGAAACAGCAACAGGTGCGGGAACAGCAACAGGTGCAGCGCTGGCTGGAGCAGCAACGGCGGCCACCGGTGCAGGAGCCGCTGGCGCAGCAGCTGCCGGGGCAGCTGGAGCCTTGGCGGCCACCTCGGCAATCTCGGCCTCGGTTTCCACGATCAGGCCGATGGTTTCGCCCACGGGGGCGGTGCCGCCAGCGGGCATCAGCACCGCGGCCAGGAAGCCCTCATTGAACGACTCCACGTCCATGTCGGCCTTGTCGGACTCGACAACGAGCACCGATTCACCGCGCTCCACCTTGTCGCCCGGCTTCTTCAGCCACTCCACGATCTTGCCCTCCGTCATGGTGGAGGAGAGGGCCGGCATGAAGATTTCGTGGGTGGCCAACGGAGGTCTGCCGTGCAAGTGGGGGGATTTTACGTGGCTTGATCCCCCTACCCCTCAGGACAGCTCAGGCCCCCTCGATCGCCTCGATCACGCCATCGCGCACCACCACAGCCACCTGGAGCTTCTCCACCAGGTTGTCGCCCACCCGCACATCGGTGAAGCTCTCCAGCTGGCCCTGCTCCACGATCTGCTCCATCTCCAGATCGCGCACCTGGCGCTGCTGCTCGAGCAGTTGCCGCTTCTGCTCCTCCAGTTCAGCCCGCTTGGCCGCCACCTGCTCCTGCACCGAGGCCACCTGGTCCTGAACGCGGGGGTCGAGGGGGTTGGCGCTCTGGCTGCGAATCGCATCCACCAGCTGCTGCCCCTCCTGTTCCAGCTGGGAGAGCTGGGCATCGCTGCCAGCCACGGCATTGCTGAGCTCCCGCTCCGCGTCCTCCTTCCAGCGGGGAGTCACCACGGCCCGCACGGTGATCGTGCGCTTGATCGAGAGGGTGCCGTCGGCCATGGGAGAGCAAAAGCAGCGCCCACGCTGTCAGCCCGGCGAACAGGGGTCAACGGTCGGTTGGCCGCACCCGCTGCTCAGCGGCCGTAGATGGCCGCGATGGCGGTGGCATCGCGCTGGGCGATGCGATCACGGCGCTGCTTGAGGGTCTGGGTGAGCAGGCCGTTGTCGATCGAGAACGGCGCCACCAGGGCCACGCCCGCCAGACGCTCATCGGGGCGCGACCCCACCCGGGCCTGCAAGCGGCGATTGAGGCGACTGGTGAAGGCCTTGAGCAGGTCAGACCCTGCCCCGGCGGGGCTGCCGTCGGGCCAGGCGGCCGGCGGCAGCAGCCCCTGCTCCAGGGCAAAGGCCGCCAGGGCCTCTGCCTTCGGCACCACCAGGGCTCCGAGGGCCTTGCGGTCTTGCCCCACCAGCATCACCTGTTCCACCAGGCTGCAGGCCACCAGGCACTCCTCGAGGGGCCCCGGCTCGATGTTTTCGCCGCTGCTCAGCACGATCGTGTCCTTGGCACGGCCCGTGAGCACCAGGGTTCCATCAGCGAGCAGGTGGCCCAGATCGCCGGTGTCGAACCAGCCCTCGCCATCCAGCACCTGGGCACTGGCCTCCGGCTTGCGGAAGTAGCCAGCCATCACCTGGGGCCCCTTGGCCAGCACCGTGCCGCGGGCACCGATGAGCAGCAGCACGCCGCTCTCGCCATCCACGATGCGGATCGCGGTGCCCGGCAACGGCTGGCCGGCACTGCCGCGGCGGTTGCTCCAGGCACGCCGGCAGGTGAGCACCGGGCTGGTTTCGGTGAGGCCGTAGCCCACCAACAGCTCAATGCCGATGGCCTCGAAGAAGCCATCCACATGGCCGGCCAGGGCGCCGCCACCACTGATGGCCGTGCGCAGACGACCACCGATCAGCTGCTGGCGCACCTTGGGCCAGAACAGCCGCGCCGCCAGGCCGTGCAGAGGCCAGCTCAGCAGGGTGCCACCGGCCGCCAGCAGCTTGCGGCCCAGCGGTTCGGGCGAGAGGGTGAGATCGCAGGCAGTGCGCCGCTGGGCGCAGTGGAAACGGCTCACGGCCAGGGCCCACTTCAGCAGCGACTGGCGCTGGGCGGGCATGGCACCCAGGGCATCCTCAAAGCCGCCCAGTAACGCCTCCCACAGCCGCGGAACACTGATCAGATAGTGGGGGCGCACCCGCTGCAGGTCTGGACGCAGCTGCTTGAGGCTGGTGTAGGTCTGCTGGCAGCCGCAGGCCAGCAGGAAATACTCGGCGGTGCGCTCGTAGGCATGCCAGATCGGCAGCACACTCAGCACCCGGTCCCCGGGGCGCGGGGCCACGGCCACGCCGAGGTTGCGCAGCTGGTGCAGCAGGTTGGCGTGGCTAAGCGGCACGCCCTTGGGCTGCCCCGTGGTGCCCGAGGTGTAGAGCACCGTGGCCAGGCGCTGCTCGCCGCCCTCGGGCCAGGCCGGCGCAGGGGCCTGGGCGCCCCGGGCCAGCAGCTCAGCCCAGGTGTAACAGGGCACCACCGGCACGATTGAGCCGCGATCCCCCTGCAGGAGCACCACAAAGCGCACCTGCCCCAGCAGTTCACTGCTGAGCTTGAGGCTGGCCAGCAGCTCTGCGCTTTCCACCACCAGGGCCACGGCCCCGCAATCGGCGGTGATGTAGCGGAGTTCCTCAGCCGGTGCACTGCTGCCCCGCACGGCATCGGCCGCGCCCAGGCGCATCAGGGCCTGATCCGCCACAAGCCAGCGGGGGCTGTTTTCGGAAAACAGGCCCACCACATCGCCAGGCCGCACGCCCAGGGCGGCAAAGCCGGCGGCCGCCTGCTCAATGCGGCTGTGCAGATCGCGAAAGCTGAGCTGCTCCGGCGGCTTGGCATGGGGCGCCTCCAGGGCGGTGGCGTCGCCGTAGCGCTCGGCCAGGCGCCCCCAGAGCTGCTCCAACCCGGTGAGATCGCTCCAGTCATTGCCCCCTGCCAGGGCCCGCTGATCCTGACGGCTGCCGCTCCAGAGCACCTCCGCCAGGGGGGTTGCAGCGGTCTGGGGGTGGCCCATGGTTGGCGCGGGGACGTGGAGCTGGCCCGGTCTTACCACCCCTGCAGGCTCTCCTGGGGGTTGGGGGGGCGCAAACGCAGCCCGAACCGTTGGGCAAAAGCCTGCAACAGCAGCGGTTGCACCGCGGCGAGCGTGAGCTGGGGCCGCCAGTCCACCAGCCTGCCCACGGCCCGGTCGCGGATGCCGCAGGGCACCACCTGGGCAAAGCCGCTGAGGTCACCGTCCACGTTCAGGGCCAGGCCGTGCTGGCTGATCCAGCGGCGCGCGCCCACACCGATGGCCGCCACCTTGCAGCCATCCAGCCACACCCCGGTGAGCCCCGCGATCCGCTCCCCCCGCAGGCCCAGGGCCACCAGCACATCGATCACCACCCCCTCCAACTGCCGCAGATAGAGGTGGAGGTCGGCCCCATGGCGCTGCAGGTTCAGCACCGGATAGAGCACCAGCTGCCCCGGGCCGTGGAAGGTCACCTCCCCGCCGCGGTCGATGCGGTGCAGGGGCGCAGGGGGCGCCATGGGATCAAAGCCAAGGAAGCTGGGGTCGGCCCCACGACCCAGCGTGTAACAGGGCTCGTGCTCCAACAGCAACACCGCATCGGGGCCCGAGGGAGCCTCCAGCAGGCGGCGCTGCAGCTGCTGCTGCCAGGCCCAGGCCCGCGGAAACTCCACCAGCCCCGGGGGTTGGAAACAGATTGCGTCGCTGGTGGTGGGATTCACACACCGTTCCTAGCGTTGCGGTATCCCCACTGCCTGGGAGCCACGGGATGAAGCTGTTGATTCACGGCCGCAATCTGGAGGTCACATCGGCCATCCGGGATTACACCGAAGACAAGCTGTCGCGGGCCATCGGCCATTTCGACGGCATGGTGAAAGAAGCGGACGTGCACCTCTCGGTGGCCCGCAATCCGCGGGTGCCGCAACAGACTGCTGAGGTCACGGTGTTTGCCAACGGCACCGTGATCCGCGCCCAGGAGCGCAGCGAGAACCTCTACGCCAGCATCGATCTGGTGGCGAGCAAACTCAGCCGCCAGCTGCGCCGCTACAAGGACCGCCACGGTGATCATCACCACAGCCCTGGCCATCACGCCAGCGCCACCCCCAGCACCGCCCAGACCGCGTAAAAGACACCAGCCCGGTGACCTGGGTGTGGGCCAGCAGGCACAGGGCGGCCAGCACCGAGCCGCCGGCCCAGGGCCCGTGGTGGGGGCTGGTGCCGCAGAACGTCGGCCAGTGGAAGGACGAGGGTCCGCCGTCGCACATCCTGGAGGGCGAGGACTTCCACATCGAGGTGATGTTCCTCGCGCTCGACCGGCCGGACGACATCAAGAAGCTCCTGAGCGGCTTTGCCGACGCGGTCT